>CAZAJH010000013.1:0-15662 GCA_964485385.1 uncultured Flavobacterium sp. | reverse complement strand
TTCCGTTTTGGTTGTTCCATTTGTCTTCGCCACACGAAATGTATTGGTCAATCATAATTTGCGCCCCATTAGAGAAATCGCCAAATTGTGCTTCCCAAATCGTCAAAGCATTTGGATTGGCTAGTGCATAACCATAGTCAAAACCGAGAACGCCATATTCTGAAAGGAACGAGTTGAAAATATTGAATTTTCCTTTTTTGTCTTTTAATCCGTTGAGTAAAATTACTTCCTCTTCGCTGTCTTCAACTTTTACCACTGCATGACGGTGCGAAAACGTTCCTCTTTCTACATCTTGACCCGAAACACGAATATCGTACCCTTCCATCAAAAGCGAACCATACGCCAAGGTTTCGGCAGTTCCCCAATCCAAGGCATTGTTATCGTACATCGTTTTGCGATCGGTAACAATTTTGGTGATTTTGCTGATGAATTTCTTATCTGAAGGTAAGGTCGAAACCGTTTCAATGATTTGATCCAATTTTTTACGATCGAATTTCGTATCCACTTTTTTCAACATTTCATCATCCGATACTTGCTCAAAACCTTTCCATTCATCTTGCATAAATGGTTTGATGATGGTCAAATCTTTCTTGCGAGACGCTTGTAGGTTTTCGTCGAGTTTGTCTTTGTATTCGTTTTCTATTTTGGTAATGTAAGCCGCATCAACGATTCCGTCAGTAATTAGCTTTTCAGCATAAATATCGCGAGGATTGCGGTGTTTAGCAATGATTTTGTATAAAACAGGTTGTGTAAAACGAGGTTCGTCACCTTCGTTGTGACCGTATTTTCGGTAACCTAATAAATCAATAAATACATCGCGGCCAAATTGCATACGAAAATCTAAGGCAAACAACATGGCGTGAACCACAGCTTCGGCATCGTCTGCGTTAACATGAAGTACAGGCGACAAGGTTACTTTGGCCACATCCGTACAATACACCGACGAACGCGCATCTTGGTAATTGGTGGTGAATCCGACTTGGTTATTGATAACAATGTGGATGGTTCCCCCTGTTTTATAGCCATCCAACTGCGACATTTGTACAATTTCGTACACAATGCCTTGTCCGGCCACAGCAGCGTCTCCGTGAACGGCAATCGGAAGTACCTTAGAAAAATCGTTGGGGAAATACTTGTCTTGTTTGGCTCTTGTAATTCCTTCAATAACGGCACCAACCGTTTCTAAGTGAGAAGGATTGGGGGCCAAATTGATGTTGATTTTTTTGCCCGATTTGGTTTTTCGTTCAGAGGTTAAACCCAAATGGTATTTTACATCACCATCAAAATATTCTTTATCGTAATCTTTTCCGTCAAATTCGGAGAAAATATCTTGCGTGGGTTTTCCGAAGATGTTAGCCAACACATTCAAACGTCCGCGGTGTGCCATTCCCATAACAAAATGTTCTACACCCTGTTCGGCAGCCGATTCAATTACGGCATCTAGGGCGGGAATCAAACTTTCTCCTCCTTCGAGTGAGAAGCGTTTTTGACCTACATATTTGGTGTGAAGGAAGTTTTCGAACGAAACGGCTTCATTCAATTTTCCTAAAATGTGTTTCTTTCTATCCGCGTCAAAGTTTGGAAGGTTATCGTTGATATTGATTCGGTTTTGAATCCATTCGATCACTTCAGGTTTGCGCATGTACATGTATTCGATACCGATGTGTCTGCAATAAACATTTTTGAGGTGAGCGATGATTTCTTTCAAAGTTTTAGGTTGATGACCCAATACTCGGGCGGCATCAAATACCGTATCTAAGTCGGCAAACGTTAATCCAAAATTTTCGATGTCTAAATTCGGTGTGTAAACCCTGCGGTCGCGAACCGGATTGGTTTCGGTAAATAAATGTCCACGAGTACGGTAACCGTCGATTAATTTTAAAACATTGAACTCTTTTTGCAGTTTCTCCGAAACTTGAGAATTGTCCGTTGAAGCATAGGCTACAATTTCCTCTCCAACTTGTTCGTCGTTGTAGGTTGTCATTCCGAAGTCGAAACCCTGAAAAAAGGCTCTCCAACTTGGTTCTACACTATCAGGATTGGAGGTGTATTGTTCGTATAAATCGGCAAAAAATTGAGTATGTGCTGCGTTTAAAAAGGAAAACCTATCCATATTTTGTATATAAGTACAGTTGTGTTTGAAAAAATTTATGCAAAAGTAAAATAAATCTAACAATCTTTCAATGTTTTTACTACTTTTATATCGCTAATTAACTATACATAGTGGTATGAAAACGAAAGTTTTACCTGTTTTTATCAAAAGATTAACATTTGGTTTTTTGCTAGTAATGAATTTGACCGTTTGGGGTCAAGATAACGCTCCTGTTCCTGATGAAAACCGTTTTTGGAAACGAGTGCAGTTTGGTGGAGGTTTGGGTTTGGGTTTTGGGAATGGGTTTACCAATATTGCTGTGGCTCCGAGTGCAATTTATAATATCAACAAATACTTTTCGGCTGGTTTAGGAGTACAATACAGTTACCTTAAGCAACGCAACTTTTATTCGTCGAGTATGTATGGTGGAAGTATCATTGGTTTAGCACAGCCGCTTGAGCAAATTCAACTTTCATTAGAGTTGGAGCAACTTCGGGTTAATTTGAATAGAGAAAACAACACCTTTGTAGATGATTTTTGGAATACAGGGTTGTTTATTGGTGCTGGTTATCAAATGAATGGGGTAACTATTGGCGCACGCTATAATTTGCTTTTTCAAGAAGATAAGGGCGTTTACGGCGATGCTTTAATGCCTTTTGTGCGAGTATTCTTTTAAGTATAAAGTATATGAAAAACTATTTTTATTTTTGTTTTTTGTTGGGTCTTAGTTCTTTTGCTCAAAATCAGCAGCGTTCGTTTCAATTCGGTAGCAACCTATTGGATGAACCCAAAGTGGTACAATTTGAATTGAAGTCTTTGCAGTTCCCTATCAGCTTAAAGACGCATAAACTCACCATATACAATCCGACCACACAATGGAACGATGTATACATGCCGCTAGGTTCAGGTTACTTTCTTTCGAGAACGATGTCGGACAACAACTTGAACTGGTTGGGCTATAAAACCGATTCGTTAAATCCGACAGGAACAACTAATTTCCCTTTCTTTGTGGGTGTTGGCGCATTGAATTTACTGTTGAATAAATACTAATCTCTGCACAATTGATGAAAATTTTTGTTTCACACTATACCAAAATCGTTTTGGTTGTCTTTTTTTTCTCTTACCAATTGCAAGCACAAATAGCTACAGATTCAATCAAGCCAAAAGAAAAAAAACTAAAATTCGGTTGTGGTTTTGGACTCAATTTTGTAGGCGGAACGAGCTTGAGTTTGGCGCCTAACTTAACGTATAAAGTTTCAGAAAAAATTTCTTTTGGTGCTGGCATACAAGGTAGTTACAACAAAATTAAAAACCTCCAGAATACCACTACATTTGGAGGAAATCTATTGGGTTTTTACACGCCAATCAAAAATTTGCAAACCCAGTTAGAGTTTGCCCAACTTTGGGTGTCTACTACTACCGAAGCAAATGCTATTGAAGTAAAAGATCAGTATTGGGATTCTGCACTATTTGTAGGAGCGGGTTATACCATTGGTCAAAAAGTGACAATCGGAGCCAAATACAATTTTTTGTACGATGAGGACAAAAGTGTCTACTCAAGTCCGGTTATTCCTTTTGTGAATATTGTCTTCTAATACCGATTTCGAAACCACACTTTCATCCATTCCCTTTTCAAAATCAGGAATGTGACTTGTTCCGAAAGTTCCATAATATCTGAACCGTCTAATTTTTTTACTTGCTCTTCGGGTACATCTATTACATAAAGTAAATTGAGGTATTCGGCAAATTTGTATTGGATGAGGCGGTAGACTTGTTCGTGTAATTGTATTTTTAGTTCATGTGGCAAGGTAGAATGATGGAAATCAATCGGTTCGTTGGCCAAATTAAAATCTTTGTTGATTTGCTCAATCAGTTTAGGGTATAGATTTTCTTTTTCGGCTTCCGAAAGCAATTGGTCCGTGGATAGTGGAGCTACATACATAGTTGGATTTAATTTCAATGGCAAAAATCAGTAACAAATTCAATCTCAATGACCATTTAAAATAGTATTACTCTTTTTGACATTGTCATTGTTTTGTCATTGTTTACACCTTACGGTTCATTAATTTCTCGCCAAACAAGCGAAGCATTCCTTTTTTTTCGTCAGAAATGCTCATTTTGTCTAGGGTTTCAAAGGCTTTAAAGGTATAGTCTTGAATGGCTTTTTGAGTGGCATCAGAAGCGCCAGTAGTCACAAAAATTTCTTTAACCGAATTAATTTTATCGGTATTATCGTCGGGTTGAATCGAAAACAAATGCGACAATTGCTCTTTCTCATCGGAATTCGAAAATGCCATGGCTTTCAGATACAAATACGTTTTTTTATTTTCAATAATATCACCACCCACCTGTTTTCCGAAGGTTTCCGGATCTCCAAAAGCATCTAAATAATCATCTTGCAATTGGAAGGCAATACCCAAATTCAAACCGAAATCATAAATCAAATTGGCGTTTTCCTCTGAAGTTTGGGCTACAATTGCGCCCATTTTCATGGCAGCACCCACCAAAACAGCGGTTTTGTATTCGATCATTTTTAAGTATTCGGGAATGGTAACATCGTCGCGTGTTTCAAAATCAACATCGTATTGTTGCCCTTCGCAGACCTCTAGAGCGGTTTTACTAAATAGTTTAGCTAAATCTCTAAAAATAATTGGCTCATAGTCTTCAAAATGTTGGTAGGCCAAAATTAGCATTGCATCGCCCGATAAAATTCCCGTGTTGATATCCCATTTTTCATGAACCGTTTCGTGTCCTCTTCGCAAAGGTGCATCGTCCATAATGTCATCATGAACCAACGAAAAATTGTGAAAAACCTCAACCGCTGTGGCTGCGGCCAATGCTTTTTTACAATCTACATCAAAAACTTCTGTAGCCATTAGTGTCAAAACGGGTCGCATTCGCTTACCTCCCAAATGCAAAATATATTCAATTGGCTCGTATAAATTTTTGGGTTCTTTGGCTAAAGCGAGTTGGTTAAAATATTCGGAAATTAATTCTTGGTAATGTGATAGTGGACGCATACAAATGATCGAAGTTGCAAAGTTTAGTATTGCAAAGCTACGTATAAATTAGTTATTGGGAGTTCAAAAATGCAGTTTCCCTTTGTGAATCATATGTTAAATTTATGTAAATACTTTGGAAACTATTTTGGTGTTAAAAGTTTCCGTTTTACATTTGCAGTCGAATTCACCACAATTTAAAAGAAAGATGTTGAACTAAATTCAGAACAAATGAAAGAGAAAATCATCAAAAAAGCGACTGAGATGTTTTTGAAATTGGGTTTCAAGAGCGTCACTATGGATGATATTGCTTGTGAAATGTGCATTTCTAAAAAAACCATCTACAAGTATTTTCACAACAAAGAGATGCTCATTGAAGAAGGAACAGATGTGGTTCATCAAAAAATTCACAGTATCATCGACGACATCGTGTCAAAAAATTACAATGCAATTCAAGAAAACTTCGAAATCAGAAGGATGTTCAAAGAAATGTTCCAAAGTTTTGATCATTCGCCAGCGTACCAACTCAAAAAGCACTATCCCGAGATTTACGACAAAATGATGGCCAATGAGATAGAAGATTGCAATACGGTTTTTACCCAAAATATCGTCAAAGGAATCGAACAAGGCTTGTACCGCAAAGAGGTTAATATCAGTGCCGCAGTGCAATTTTATTACACCCTTATTTTTAGCATCAACGAAAATACGCAACTCGAAAGTGAAGCCATCAAATTGGAAAATTTGGCCCTCGAATACCATACTAGAGCTATTGCAACTCCCAAAGGAATCATAGAACTCGAAAAACAATTATCAATCAATATATAAGCATTTATGAAAAACAAATTCATCCTAACTTTACTCTTTTTAGCCGCTGCGATTCACGCTCAAGAGTCGAAAGAAAGTTTTTCTTTTACCCTAAAACAAGCTATAGATCATGCGGTTCAAAACAACTATTCTGCCATCAATGCCAATAGAGACATTGAGGCTGCTAAACAAAAAAAGTGGGAAACCACCACTATAGGTTTGCCACAAATTAACGGAAGTGTTAACTACCAGAACAATTTACAAATTCAGCAAAATCAAATTGTAGTGAATGGTCAACCTCAAACCATAGCCTTTGGGAACTACAATTCAATGGATGCCAAGTTATCGCTCAATCAACTTATTTTTGATGGCTCGTATTTGGTGGGTTTACAATCGGCAAAAACGTATTTACAAATTTCACAAAATGCCAAAGTAAAAACCACACAAGAAATCAAAGAGATTGTGATTAATTCCTACGGGAACGTGCTTTTGGCAGATGAAAGTGTTTTGATTCTGGAGAAAAACAAAAAAATACTAGAAAAAACATTGTCAGACACCCGTGAAATTTACAAAAATGGTTTTATCGAAGAAGAAAATGTAGAGCAACTTCAAATTACATTAGCCAGCGTAAATAGCTCATTGGAGAATGTTAAACGCCAGAAAAGAATTGCGCTCGATATGTTGAAACTAATTTTGGGTATCAACTTGGATAACGAATTGATCTTGACAGACAAATTAGACACATTGACACTCAACAATGTTGATTTGAACATCCTCAAAGAAGAATTCAATGTGAGCAACAACATCGACTATCAAATTGGTCAAAACTTACTCACCAGCAAGGAGTTACTTTTAAAATTGGAAAAAAGTAAAGCATTACCATCACTCGGAGCTGGATTGAATTTTGGTTCCAATGCTTTTTCAAGCCGATTTACCTTGTTCAATGGCGATCAAAAATGGTTCAACTATTCCAATTTAGGCATCAATTTAAATGTACCCATTTTTAGCAGTGGCGGACGAAGTTCACGCACCCAACAAGCCAAAATCGCGCTCGAACAATCCAAGACACAACTTACAGAAACCGAACAAAAGCTTCGACTTCAGTTTCAAAAAGCCAAAAGCGATTACGAATTCAGCCTTGAACAATTGACGACTTCCAAGAGCAATTTGAATTTGGCCGAACGCATCGAAAACAAAAACCAAATTAAGTTCAAAGAAGGTTTATCGTCTAGTTTTGATTTGACAGAAGCGCAACGTCAGTTGTATACGGCACAACAAAATTACCTGCAAGCCATGCTCGATGTAATCAATAAAAAAGCCTCTTTGGAAAAATTATTTAATAAAAACTAATTCAACACCCATACAATCATGAGAAAAATACTTTTAATCACAATGGCATCACTAACCATCTTGTCTTGTTCAAATAAAGAGGATGGAAAAAGCATAGAAGCATTAATTGATGCTAAAAATGTAACGGCTTTACAAACCAAAAAAGCCGAATTACAAGCCGAAATTGCCAAAATTGATGAAGCTTTAGCCACTTTGAACGTGAAGAAAGACGAAGCTTTAGTAACTGTTGCCACCGTAAAAGATACGATTTTTAATCATTACCTAGACATTCAAGGAAATGTAGATACCAAAGAAAATATTCTTGTGCAACCCGAAATGCCTGGAACATTAACTTCATTAACTGTAAAAGCGGGTCAGCGTGTGGGGAAAGGACAAATTTTGGCTCGTGTAGACGATGGTGGTTTGGGTCAACAAGTGGCGAGTATCGAAACACAGTACCAATTGGCCAAAACTACTTTTGAAAGACAAAAAAACCTGTGGAATCAAAAAATTGGTTCAGAAATCCAATACCTTCAAGCACAAACGCAAATGATTAGCCTACAAAAACAAGTGGCTCAAGCCAGAGCACAATTGGCTAAAACCATCATCAGAGCACCGTTTTCAGGAACCATTGATGAAGTTTTTGTAGAGCGCGGGCAAGTAGTTTCGGCAAGTCCACAAGGTTTGATGCGCATTGTAAACCTTAGTCAAATGTACGTTTCAACTACGGTTCCTGAAAGTTATATCGGAAAACTAAAAGTCGGAACTCAAGTAGATGTTTACTTGGCCTCATTAGGAAAAACCTACAAAGGAAGAGTGCGACAAGTAGGCAATTACATCAACCCGAACAACCGCAGTTTTGGTATTGAAGTAAGTGTGCCCAATCCAGATAACTTATTGCGACCCAATCAAGTAGCCAAACTTAAAATTATCGATTACACCAATACCAAAGCCATTGTAGTGCCAACCAATGTGGTGCAAGAAGACGCCGACGGAAATAAATTTGTTTTTGTAGTAGCCAATGCCAACGGAAAAACAGGAACAGCTAAAAAAGTATTGGTTGAGGTTGGTCAATCTTCCGACAATGTAACCGAAATTACTAGCGGATTATCGGCCAATGATATGATTGTTACAGAGGGAGTAAATACTATTTCTGAGGGAATGAAGTTGAATTTCTAAACTATTAATTTGTTTCAAGTTTCAAATTCCATGTTTCAAGATGCTTTTGAGCACTGAAACCTGAAACCTGAAACCTGAAACCTGAAACCAAAAAACATGAGTCACCAAAATAAAGAATTTAGCATATCAACTTGGGCGATAAAAAACAGAGTTACTGTTTACATCTTTACCTTTTTGATCGTGATTACAGGTTTAATTGCCTATGTAACCATGCCCCGTGAAGATTTCCCAGAAATCATCGAAAACAAAGTATACATTTCGTCGGTTTTCCCCGGAAACTCGGCCGAAGATGTGGAAAAACTAATCATCAAACCACTTGAAAAAGAATTCAAAAACATCAGTGGTGTGAATAAAATTACATCAAGCTCGTTCCAAGATTACGGAATGATTATCGTTGAATTTGACGATAAAGTGACCATTCAAGATGCCAAAACCAAAATCAAAGATCAGGTTGATGTGGTGAAAGCCGACACCGATTGGCCCAATTTGGATAATGGTAGTAAAGTGGAGCCGAGTGTTTTTGAATTGAACATTTCGGAAGAAGTGCCGATTTTGAACATCAATTTAAAAGGAAATTATACCACGCAACAACTAAAAAAATACGGTGAATTGCTTCAAGATGATATCGAAGAAATTCCTGAAGTGAAAAAAGTGGACATCTTGGGTGTTGACGATAAAGAGGTTGAAATTGCGGTAGACATATTCAAAATGACAGCAGCACAAGTCTCGTTCGACGAAATACAAAATGCTGTCAAATACGAAAACATGACCTTATCGGGTGGAAATTTAGTTTCACAAGGTTCGCGCAACAACATCCGAATTGTGGGCGAAATCAAAGATCCAAAAGAATTGGAAAATATCATTGTCAAACACAATGGCGGAACCGTTTACCTGAAAGATATTGCGGTGGTAACTTTTAAAGAAAAAGAAAAAACAACCTACGCTCGCGAATCAGGTACCGAAGTGGTGATGCTGAACGTGAAAAAACGTTCGAACCAAAACATGATTTCGGCTATCGAACAAGTCAAAGAAAAACTCGAAAAAGCCAAAGAAACCTATTTGCCTTCTAATTTGGAATTGCAATTGAGCAACGACCAATCATCGCGCGTCGAACACCAAGTAGACGAATTATCCAACCACATTATTTTCGGAATTATTCTGGTAATGATCGTGTTGATGTTTACCATGGGATTGCGCAATTCCTTGTTCGTAGGTGCAGCAATTCCGCTCTCGATGCTGATGGCGTTTAGTATACTTTCGGCCGCTGGGTTAACGCTAAATACCATGGTACTTTTTGGTTTGGTAATGGGATTAGGAATGCTAGTTGACGACGGAATTGTGGTGGTTGATAACGTATTTGCCAACATGAAAAAAGGCATGAACCGTCTGGATGCTTCTCGAATTGGAATCGGAGAAATCGCTTGGCCTGTAATTTCTTCGACAGCAACCACATTGATGGCGTTTTTACCGTTTTTGTTGTGGCCTGGTACGATGGGTAAATTCATGAAATATTTCCCGATAACCTTGACGGTTACTCTTACAGCCTCACTTTTTGTGGCCATGGTAGTGAACGCCGCCATGACAGGTGGTTCGATGGACATTGAAGATAAAAACGTTTCCAACAAATCGGCCAAAAGATACACGATTATCTTTACCATTTTGGCTGTAGTGTTTCTGGCTATTGGTCACGGAACCGACTCTAAGTGGGCGCGAGCAATCGGAAATTTATCGCTTATTTCTTTGGGTTTAATGTGGTTATATAAAGTCAAATTGTACCAATGGACTCAAGACTTCCAACACAATTTCTTTCCTAAAATGGAAAACAAATACAAAGCGTTTTTGGCCAAAATTCTAACAGGTAAAAAAGCGTGGTACGCCCTGATTGGTATCATCGGAATGTTGTTCTTGTCGTTTATTCTACTGGGTGTTTTTCCGCGAAAAGTATTGTTTTTCCCCGATAATATTCCGAATCAGGTAATTGCCTACATCGAATACCCACAAGGAACCGATATCAAAAAAACCAACAAAGCGACGTTGTTTGTAGAAAAACAAGTTATTGCTATTCTCAGTAAATACGTTGATCCGGAAACCAAAGAAAACTTTTTGGCCGAATCTATCGTGTCGCAAGTAGGTGTGGGCGCTGGAAACCCGAATGTCGATGCAGGCTCGGCTTCTGAAACACCTTTTAAAGGAAAAGTGACAGTGAACTTCTCCGAATTCAAGTTCCGCCGTGGTGTGAACACAGCCGATATTTTGGAGGAAGTACGTGCCAAAGTAAAAGGTATTGCAGGTGCCAAAGTGACGGTTGAAAAAGACGCCAACGGTCCGCCAGCGGGCTATCCAATTAGTATTCAATTAACAGGCGCCGACTATGACCAAATGCTCAAAGAAGCCGACAAAATGATTGCTTTTATCAATACCAAAAATATTCCAGGTATTGAGCGCTTGAATGTCGATGTAAATAGAGAAAGCCCTGAATTGGAGGTGAAAGTAGACCGCGTCAATGCGGGAAGTTTAGGTGTATCAACAGGTCAACTCGGATTCAATTTGCGTCGTTCGGTGTACGGTCAGGAAATTTCTACCTACAAAGAAGGCGACGACGATTACAACATTACCATGCGTATGCAGGAAGACCAACGCACCAACGAAAATGTGTTGTTCAACCAATCGCTTACATTCCGTAATCAAGCTACAGGTCAAATGATGCAAGTGCCTATCTCGGCCGTATCACAAACCGAAAAAACCAACACCTACAACCAAATCAAACGCAAGAATCAAAAACGCGTGATGACGGTTTATTCCAACGTGTTGACAGGCTACAATGGCGACGAAATTACCAAACAAATTGAAACCGAGCTCAAAGGCTACGAATTGCCCAAAGGCATAACCTACTCGTTCTCGGGTGTACAAGAAGAGCAAGGCAAAAACCAAAGCTTCTTGTTCTATGCGTTGTTCTTGGCCATTGCTGGAATCACCATCATCATTGTACTACAGTTCAACTCAGTATCCAAAACGGTTGTGATTTTGTTTACGGTGTTGCTGAGCTTCAGTGGGGTTTTCTACGGTTACGTCATCGCCAATATGGATTTCGTAATCTTAATGACCATGATGGGAATCATCTCGCTGGCGGGAATTGTAGTAAAAAATGGTATCGTACTCATGGACTTCTTCGTGCTATTGATGGACGAGAAAGTAGCCCAAAAACAAGTAGAAAGTCACGACGATTTGACTTTAGAAGAAATCAAAGAAGTGATCATCGAATCTGGAAAATCGCGTTTGCGTCCGGTTTTATTAACGGCTCTGACTGCGGTATTAGGTTTGATTCCACTCGCTATCGGACTCAATTTCGACTTCTTCGGGTTGGTAACCGACCTCAATCCGCACTTGTTCCTCGGTGGTGATAACGTGATTTTCTGGGGACCTTTGGCCTGGACGATCATCTTCGGATTAACCTACGCCACGGTTTTAACACTCGTGATGGTTCCGGTAATGTTCTATTTAGTCAAACGCATCAAATATTGGTTACGCGACCGACGCAACGCCAGAGTAGCATTAGACGAAGTATCAACGATTGGTACCGAATAAATAAAAGTTTAGTAATTAGAAACGCTCCGAGAAATTGGGGCGTTTTTTTTGGGGCGAATGGCCGCGCTTTCCATTCCAAGTCCTCCGTTTTTGGCTTATTTTATACGTTATCGGCTAGCTTCCGTTGGTCGCTTCCGTTGCCTCTAAAAATACAGCCAAAATCGTGCGGGCTTTCCATTGCAATCGCTATCGCAACTGTGCTTGTACTACAACTTGCTCTAAAATAGATAATTGTACCTTTCGCTAAAACTCATACACCAATCCCACACCCAAAAGCTGCTTCAATTGTACTTTGGGTCCCACGGTGACTTGCTTGCCATCAATTTCTTCTTTGGCTTTGATGTCATCGTCGTAAATTAGGTGCGTTCCTATGTTGGCCCTCACGTATTGGTTGACAATCATGTCCAATTGCAGTTGCCAATCTACATCCACATTCCCAAAATTATTAATGTAATCCGAATACAAACTCAAACGGTTTTCCAAGTGCATATTTTTAAACACTTCGCGCTTGTAGGCACTGGTTAGCAAAAAACCCAATTCGGTTCTCGATTTCTTTCCTTCAACCAACACATTTCCGGCCGAATCGAAAATGGCTTTGGTGACTCCAAAAGCACCTTGGTTAGCTAATGTTTGGTCTAAAACCATTGTGTTTTTTAAGGTCAAAGGCGAAACATATACCGTGAGTTTTTTTTCTTTATTGGCGTATTCAGCTCCCAATCCAAAAAACAAATAGGCAGGAGCAAAGGGTTTGGATATGGCAATTTCTGTATTTGGATACGAGTATCCATTGGTAAACTGTGTATTAAAATTGAATTTAGCCGAATAAAACCAATTGGAAATCGAGTCGTTTCGGTAACCAAAAGTTGAATTCACCTGAAAAACATCATCGGTTTTGCGCCATTCCACACCATCTTGCTTATTGATTCCATAACGAACAATGAGCTCATTCAACCATTTGCTCTTTTTGGTTTCGTATTTTCGAGTAAAATTACCTTTCAACAATCCCGAAATAGAGTTGTTGCCTCCTGCGTTCCAATTCAAAAAAGCAATTTGACTAATGTCAAATCCTACGACATTGGTTTTTTTCCAGTTCGAAATGGAGTCAGCGGTTATAGTTTTTTGGGAATATAGTGTAGTAGTACCTACGAGCAATAAAATGACAATTGCCTTACCAATACTATTCATATGTTAATTTTTTTGGATGCAAAAATCGCTTTTTTCAATAAGTAGAAAAAAGATTTTCCAAACTTTTAACGTCTATTTTACACATTTGTTGCAATTCGCTTACCGTACCATGCTCGATAAAGACATCAGGAATGCCTAGTATTTCTATGGGTTTTGAATAGTTGTTTTGGGCTGCAAATTCTGCAATGGCACTCCCAAAACCTCCTTTTATCACGCCGTCTTCCAGTGTAATTATTTTTTCAAATCGAGTAAAAATGGTGTGTAAAGCATTTTCATCCAATGGTTTAACAAAGCCAAAATCGTAGTGTGCAATGGTATCAATCTGGTTTAGGTTTTCGAGTGCTAACGTCACATTATTTCCGATAAAACCCGTCGACAAAACCGCTACTTTACTTCCTTCTTTTAATAATTCTGCCTTCCCAATTTCAATCTGCTCCAAGCTGAAATCTGAAACCGGATTGCCGTCGGGCAAGTTCTGAAATTTGAAGTTTAAAATCTTCCCTCTGCCTCGTGGATATCGAATAGCAATTGGTTGTTGTAAACCTAAAGAAGCCGTGTATAATATACGTTGTAAAGCGATTTCGTCTTTGGGTGCATAAATTAGCATGTTCGGAATGCATCGCAAATACGCCAAATCAAAAACACCGTGGTGGGTTGCGCCATCTTCACCTACCAATCCCGCTCTGTCGAGGCAAAAAATTACAGGTAGATTTTGCAAAGCCACATCGTGAATCACCTGATCATAAGCGCGTTGCATAAAGGTAGAGTAAATGTTGCAAAAAACGACCAAGCCTTGTGTAGCCATTCCAGCGGCCAAGGTTACGGCATGCTGTTCGGCAATGCCCACATCAAATGCACGAGAAGGAAACGCTTCCATCATCAGTTTCATCGAACTTCCCGAAGGCATCGCTGGTGTAATGCCAACAATTTTCGGATTGTGCTTTGCCAATTCTACCAAAGTCAACCCAAAAACATCTTGAAATTTCAAAGGTAGATGTTCGTCCGATTGTTTGTGAATTTTACCTGTCGCCGCATCAAATTTACCTGGGGCGTGGTATTTTACTTGGTCTTCTTCAGCCAATTGCAAGCCTTTGCCTTTGGTTGTAATAATATGTAAAAATTTGGGGCCTTTGACTTTTTGCAATCGTTGTAATTCACTAATCAATAAAGCAATATCATGACCGTCAATTGGACCTGAATAATCAAAATTCAGTGACTTGATCATGTTGTTCTGCTTCGGGTTTTTACCTTCTTTTACTGCCGTTAAGTAATTTTTTAAAGCACCCACACTAGGATCAATACCGATGGCATTGTCATTTAAGATTACCAATAAATTGGCGTCGGTTACTCCAGCGTGATTCAACCCTTCAAATGCCATTCCGCTCGCAATGGAAGCATCGCCAATCACCGCAATATGATGTTTGGTTTCCCCTTTCAATTGGGAGGCAATAGCCATGCCCAAAGCTGCCGAAATCGATGTGGAGGAATGTCCAACGCCAAACGTATCGTATATACTTTCGCTGCGTTTCGGAAAACCAGAAATGCCACCCAATTGCCGATTGGTGTCAAATTGGGTTCTTCTTTCTGTTAGAATTTTATGTCCGTACGCTTGATGACCAACATCCCACACTAGCAAATCATCGGGTGTATTGAACACATAATGCAGAGCGATGGTCAATTCAATTACGCCCAAACTTGCACCCAAATGACCTTCACGCACCGCAACCACATCAATAATCAAATCGCGTAACTCTTGGGCGAGTTGAGGCAATTGAGTCGGGTCCAATTTTCGTAAATCGGCTGGATTGTTGATGTAGGGTAGTAATTTGCCTTTCATTACATTTAAAAAAGCAAATTTAAGGTTTTGTTTTTACTAATTGGAGTATATTGACTGCTAAATAAAGACTACTTCAAATACCAGTATTCACAATACTAATCGAATAAGGCAAACTGGGCTCACATTTATTTATGAAGGAGTAACTTCAAGCTTATAACCTTTGCTGCGTATGGCAATAATCTGACTATTAGGATCAAGCTCAAGTTTTTTTCTGAGTTTGGATATAAACATATCCAGACTGCGCCCAACAATAACACCATCGTCTTCCCAAATCTCTTTCTGTAGTCGGTTGCGTTCTATAATCTCGTTTGGTGATGATGCGAAAATAACCAAGAGACGTGTTTCTGTTTTGGTCAGTTCTACTGTTTCATCGTTTATTGTCAGTTGTCTTTTTTGCACATCAAACACTACTGAACCAAACGAAAATACCTGGTTGTCATCTTCTTTTGGGGAGCTTCTTCGAGGGGTATTGGACGTTGTAAAAAGAAAGCCTATAAAAGCTAAAAGAGATAAACCTCCCAAAAAATAATTGTATTTTTTAGTTATTGAGGTTAATCCATTCGGTTTAAATTTAATATTGATGCTGTAACATGCTTTGGGTTGTTTACGGCCAATGCAGCTTATAATTTCGTCTTTTTTATTTTTAGACATT
>CAZAJH010000012.1:0-16479 GCA_964485385.1 uncultured Flavobacterium sp. | reverse complement strand
TCGTAGACAAATTAGGAGTTGACGAAAACGAAGTTGTAACAGAAGCAAGCTTCACTAACGATCTAGGAGCTGATTCATTAGACACTGTTGAGCTTATTATGGAATTCGAAAAAGAATTTGACATTCAAATTCCAGACGATCAAGCAGAAAACATTGCTACTGTTGGTCAAGCTATTTCTTACATCGAAGAAGCTAAGAAATAATAAAATTTACTAACCCGTAATTATTTTTTTGATTACGGGTTTTTATTATTTTAAAAATTAACTTATTTTTGATTGAATTTCAATCGCACCATATTGAAATACCCTTGTCTCTTTATAATTAACCTAAAGATTACATGGGTATTATTTGTTTAAATTATTTCTAAAATAAAACTATATGCAATTAAAACGAGTTGTTGTAACAGGTCTTGGAGCTTTAACCCCAATAGGAAATTCTATCGAAGAGTATTGGGATGGTTTAGTTAATGGTAAAAGCGGCGCGGCTCCTATCACTTATTACGATACTGAAAAGCATAAAACTAAATTTGCTTGTGAAGTAAAAAACTTCAACGTTGAAGATTACATGGATCGCAAAGAATCTCGTCGTTTGGATAAGTTCTCGCAATATGCTATTGCTGCTAGTGACGAAGCCATCAAAGATGCTGGTTTGACAGACAATAATGTAAACAAAAACCGTGTGGGTGTGATTTGGGGTGCTGGAATTGGTGGTTTAGAAACCTTCCAAGAAGAGGTAATGTATTACGCCAAAGGAGATGGAACTCCTAAATTCAACCCGTTTTTCATTCCAAAAATGATTGCCGATATTGCTCCTGCTCACATTTCGATGCGCAACGGCTATATGGGTCCAAATTATACAACTGTTTCAGCTTGTGCTTCCTCAGCCAATGCGTTGATTGATGCATTCAACTATATTCGTTTGGGGATGTGCGATGTGATTATTTCGGGTGGTTCAGAAGCTGCCGTAACTATAGCAGGAATGGGCGGTTTCAACTCAATGCATGCCTTGTCAACCCGAAACGAGAGTCCAGAAACAGCTTCGCGTCCGTTTGATGCCACTCGCGATGGTTTTGTTTTGGGAGAAGGAGCGGGTGCTTTGGTTTTGGAAGAATACGAACATGCTAAAGCCCGTGGAGCCAAAATTTACTGCGAAATTGGCGGTGGCGGAATGTCTTCAGATGCCTATCACTTAACGGCTCCGCATCCGGAAGGAATTGGAGTAATTGCCGTGATGGAAAATACCTTGCGCGATGCTGGAATGAAACCTGAAGAAGTAGATCACATCAACACTCACGGTACGTCTACACCGCTTGGCGATGTTGCCGAACTCAAAGCCATTAGCCATGTGTTTGGGGATCATGCTAAAAACATCAATATCAATTCTACCAAATCAATGACGGGTCATTTATTGGGAGCAGCGGGTGCCATAGAGGCTATAGCTTCGATTTTGGCCATGAAACACGGCATTGTTCCTCCAACTATCAACCACAGTGTTGTGGATGAAAACATTGATCCATCATTGAATTTAACCTTAAACAAAGCGCAAAAAAGAGATATCAAAGTGGCCATGAGCAACACGTTTGGTTTTGGCGGGCATAATGCTTGCGTACTTTTTAAACGAATTGATTCGTAATTCCAATGCGTTTGCTTAAAAAAATATTCCAAAAAAAATCCCGCTCTACTGAAGACGGGAATTTTTTTGCGGCAATTGAAAAAATAATTGGTTCCAAACCCAACCAAATTAGATTCTACCAGAAAGCTTTTACGCATCGCTCATCCAACAAAGTCGACGAAAAAGGAAACCCAATTAATTACGAACGGTTAGAATTTTTGGGTGATTCAATGCTTAGTTCCGTCATTGCAGCCTATTTGTATAAAGAAGCTCCTTTGGGCGACGAAGGTTATTTAACCAAAATGCGTTCTAAAATAGTCAGTCGAGAGCATTTAAACGAATTGGGGCGCGACCTCAACTTGATTGATTTTGTGGAAAGTAAAGTGCCTTTCTCTCATTTTGGTGAAAACATACATGGCAATATTTTTGAAGCCTTAATTGGTGCTATTTTTTTGGACAAAGGCTACAACGGATGTGAAGATTTTATTTACAAAAGAGTCATTATTCCTTATGTTGATATCGCTCGACTAGAAGGCAAAATAATCAGTTATAAGAGTTTGTTGATTGAATGGTGCCAAAAGGAAAAAAAATCATTCTTTTATGATATATACGACGACAACGGAAACGACGGACAAAAACATTTTGCGGTTAAGTTGTTTATTGATGACAAACTCATTGCCAAAGCGCGAGCAACCTCTAAAAAGAAAGCCGAAGAAATTGCCTCAAAAAGGGCTTATTTTTCGTTTCAAGAAAAAATAGATACCAAACCATAACGCCAAAACTACATCGTTTTCGTTCATAAAATAACGTTAATCTAATACAGCTTACTACTTTCATATCGTCATAAACACTATATTTACAGCTTATTTTGTGTCGAATGAGTGCTCTAAAATTAAATATTGAAGAATTTGACGACATCGATTTTCAGCTGTTAGCGATACACACTCCCTTAGAAGATTATCGTTTGGCTTATTTTATCAATCAAATGGCAGCATTAAACTTGAAAAAAAGCGATTCCGAAATCAATATCAAAAACAAAGTAGGCGAAACCAGTTTTAGTCATTATGTTTTTGAAGACGAAGAAAAAGACATGTGTTGGAGTTTGATTCAAAACAAAAGCACCATTTTTTCATCTTCTAACACCATCGGACAAGGCTTATTTGCCAACACAGAAAATCAAATTGCATCCAAAATCTATTTGTTGCCCGAATACAACAAAGTAGATTTTTTTTTGAAAATAGAGAACGGCCATGAAACCAAAACGGTTCAGGCTACCCTTTCTAAAATTACCACCATCGATCGGGTGAATTTAGCTTATCTGATTGAACCTGAAAAAATAAAATCTAAAAACAATTTAATTTTTTAATACGAATGCCAACTAGAAAAAAGACTAAAATTGTAGCCACGCTGGGTCCGGCTTGTAGCACTAAAGAAGTGATCAAAGATATGATTGATGCTGGAGTAAATGTATTTCGCATCAACTTCTCACACGCTGATTATGCTGATGTAAAAGAGCGCATTGATATTATAAGAAGTTTGAATGATGAGTTTGGTTACACCACTGCTATTTTGGCCGATTTACAAGGTCCAAAACTACGTGTTGGCGTAATGAAAGAAGATGTGGTTGTTAGCCCTGGTGATATCATTACATTTCAAACCGCAGAGGATGTACCCGGAACCGTTGACCGTGTATATATGAATTACAAAGAGTTTCCTAGTGATGTAAATCCGGGTGAGCGCATTTTGTTAGATGACGGAAAATTAATTTTTGAAGCGCTTGAAACCAATGGAAAAACGGAGGTAAAATGTAAAGTAATTCAAGGAGGTCCGCTAAAATCGAAAAAAGGCGTTAACCTTCCAAACACGAAAGTTTCGCTCCCAGCATTAACCAAAAAGGATATCAAAGACGCTATTTTTGCGATAGAAAATCATGTTGACTGGATTGCCTTATCGTTTGTAAGAACACCGGCCGACTTGGAAGAATTACAGGATTTAATAGCCAAACATTCGAATCATAAAATTCCAATTGTAGCCAAGATTGAAAAACCAGAAGCCGTTGAAAATATTGATAAAATTGTGGCTTTTTGTGATGGTTTGATGGTAGCCCGAGGCGATTTGGGTGTTGAAATTCCCGCCCATGAAGTTCCTTTAATTCAAAAGAAATTAATTCACAGAGCCAAAACGGCACGAATCCCAGTGATCGTAGCAACACAAATGATGGAGACTATGATTACGAGCCTTACCCCAACACGAGCTGAAGTAAATGATGTGGCCAACTCCGTTATGGACGGCGCCGATGCCGTAATGCTTTCAGGTGAAACTTCGGTTGGAAGTTATCCGGTTCAGGTTATTGAAAAAATGACACAAATCATTGAAGCCGTTGAAGATTCACCTCTTATTCAAGTGCCACAAAATCCGCCTCACGTAAGAACCAAGCGATTCATTACCAAATCAATTTGTTACCATGCAGCAATCATGGCTAATGAAATTCATGCCAAAGCAATTTCAACATTAACCAACAGCGGTTACACGGCCTTTCAAATTTCTGCTTGGCGTCCAAAATCACATATTTTAGTTTACACATCCAATAAAAGAATTTTAACTCAACTCAATTTGCTTTGGGGCGTAAACGCCTTGTATTACGATAAATTTGTGAGTACGGATGATACTGTGGAAGACATCAATCAAATTGCCAAAGAGAGAGGTTATGTTAAAAAAGGAGATATGTTGATCAATTTAGCCGCGATGCCTGTTGTAGCAAAAGGAATGGTAAATACGTTGCGAATATCTGAAATTGATTAGCCTTTTAATTGTTTAAAACTCATTCTGGTATTGTCTTTTTGCATCAAAAAAATATGTATTTTTACGCTCATTAACAGCCTAAATTTTATATAAAATGAGTACAGAAAAAGACGCCAAATTAAAAGCCCTACAACTCACACTAGACAAACTAGATAAAACATACGGAAAAGGAACCGTAATGAAAATGGGAGATAGAGCCGTTGAAGAAGTAGAGACTATTTCTTCAGGCTCGTTAGGATTGGATTTAGCCTTAGGAGTAAACGGTTATCCAAAAGGAAGAATCATCGAAATTTACGGTCCTGAATCTTCAGGAAAAACTACTTTAACTTTACATGCCATAGCGGAAGCTCAAAAAGCAGGTGGAATAGCCGCTTTTATTGATGCCGAGCATGCATTTGATCGTTTTTATGCGGAAAAATTAGGTGTTGACATCGACAACCTGATAATCTCGCAACCTGATAATGGAGAACAAGCTCTCGAAATTGCCGAAAACTTGATTCGTTCTGGAGCAATTGATATTGTAGTTATTGACTCGGTAGCTGCATTAACCCCAAAGAGTGAAATTGAAGGCGAAATGGGTGATTCTAAAATGGGATTACACGCTCGTTTGATGTCACAAGCACTTCGTAAACTTACCGCTACCATCAGTAAAACTAATTGTACCGTATTCTTTATCAATCAGTTAAGGGAGAAAATTGGGGTTATGTTTGGTAATCCTGAAACAACTACTGGTGGTAACGCACTTAAATTTTACGCTTCCGTTAGATTGGATATTCGTCGTGCTTCTCAGATAAAAGATGGTGAGAATGTAATTGGTAACCGAACCAAAGTAAAAGTAGTAAAAAACAAAGTAGCACCGCCTTTTAAAACCGCAGAATTCGACATTATGTACGGTGAAGGTGTTTCTAAAACTGGTGAAATTTTGGATTTGGCGGTTGAGTTTGAGATCATAAAAAAATCGGGCTCTTGGTTCAGTTATGGCGATACGAAACTAGGTCAAGGTCGCGATGCTGTAAAGCTCTTAATCAAAGATAATCCTGAACTAGCTGACGAACTAGAACACAAAATAAAAGAGTTTATCAAGCAAAATAACGAATAGAAAAACATCCCGATAAATTATCGGGATGTTTTTTTTAATTTTATACGCAACCTTTTTTAAAAAAAATCATCTGTTAAACAAATTAATGCTACTTATGAAAAAAATTGTATTATCAATCATTGCCGCTTTAACTCTAGTTTCGTGTACTACAGAAGGAGAAGAGTTTACGCTTGAGGTATTACCTGTAGCCAAAGTAGTCACTCCAACGGCTTTTAAACGCGACAGTATAACCAATATTCCTGTAACCTATTTACGTCCAACGAATTGTCATTTTTTTGAAGATTTTTATTACGATCGTTTGGATTTCACGAGAGTTATCGCCATTTACAATTCAAGAATACTAAAAGAAAATACC
Organism: uncultured Flavobacterium sp.; assembly: GCA_964485385.1. Taxonomy (GTDB): domain Bacteria; phylum Bacteroidota; class Bacteroidia; order Flavobacteriales; family Flavobacteriaceae; genus Flavobacterium. The sequence continues at coordinate 10,612 of CAZAJH010000012.1, read as the reverse complement.
TGTCTACCCAGACAAAATGACTCAGTAGTTGTTAATCTGCGATTCAAACCTGTTGAATTGGGTACTTACAACTTAAAATTTTGGAAAGGTACCAACTCAAGTGGACAAGATGAATTTTTTGAAATCCAAGCAGTAGTTAATAATTAATAAAAAAAACGTTGAGTATAGAACAACTTATAAATGGTTGTAAAGAAAATGATACAAAAGCACAAGAACAATTATACCGGTTATTCGCACCCAAATTGTTTTCGGTTTGCTTGAAATATTCTCGTAACTATACTGAAGCACAAGATCATTTACAAGAGGGTTTTTTATTAATTTTTAAAAAGATTCACCTCTATTCATTTAAAGGGTCATTAGAAGGTTGGTTGAAAAGAGTCGTTATCAACTATATACTTCAACAATACCGAAAAGAATCGTTCTTGAACATCGTTGATGAAAACATCGCCGAAGACGTTGAAATTGAAATTGATAGTGAAGAAATATCACGTGAGTTTTTAATTCAAATCATACAAGAATTGCCCGATCGCTACCGATTGGTATTTAATTTATATGTTTTTGACAATTATTCCCATCAGGAAATAGCCGAACAACTAAAGATTAGTGTAGGAACATCTAAATCAAATTTATCTAGAGCCAAACAAATCTTAAAAGAAAAAATAGAATCACGCACAGGAAGCAAAAAAATGCCTAAAGTACAATGAGTGAGAAAAGAAAAATAGAACATTTTTTTCAAGAACAATTCAGCCATCATGAAATGGTGCCCCCTGAGGAAATTTGGAGTGCCATTGAATTGGAATTGAAAAAGAAAAAGGAGAAAAAAAGAGTGGTGCCATTTTGGTGGAAACTCTCTGGCATTGCCGCTTTGCTGGTGATTGGCTATGGCTTATATAATTCGTTTTCTGATGTCAAAACAGTGCCAAATAATTTACCTCCAACTCAAGAAAAAGTAGTGCAAAAAAACAACGCACCCGAATTGAAAAAACAGAGCAATCAGGCCATTGATTGGGTTACAACTGAAGAAAAACCTACAACTGAACCAGCTCAAAATAGTACCAGTAACTCGACTAGCTCTAAAGGTACTACCATTGTATCGAGTGGTAAAAACAATAAGAGCATTACAGCTTCAAAAAAGAATGAAAATTCGGCAAATAAAAACCCGTTTAATCGTTCTTCGATGCAACAACTCGCTTCTAATTCATCCAACCAATCATCCATTCAACAACAAAATAAGACAACTCCCGATCCTATTTCATCTGAAAACAAAATGACTACGGCTGCTGTTTCAAATCAAACAAAAACGACCGAAAACACGTTCGAAAACCAGTATAAAAATAACAAAACCATCGCCGAATTGCGTCCTAACTCCAATTTGAACGAACCCAGTTCTTCAAATAATGGTGCAAAAGAGACTATAAAAAAAGTAGATTCAACTGCTATTGCTCATGTTGAACCCAACGCGTTGGAAGAGTTGCTCAAAGAAAAAGAGAGTACCCAAAAACAAAAAATGAATAGGTGGCTCGTTACACCCAACGTTGCGCCTATTTATTTTGGGTCATTATCCAATGGTTCTCCTTTAGATGAGTCGCTGCGTAACAATACCAAAAACTACAATACAAGTATGAGTTATGGTTTGAGTGTGAGTTATGCCATTACCAAAAAAACAAGTATCCGCACCGGAGTCAACGTTTTATCATTAAATTATGACACCCAAGGCATTGTTTTTTATCAAGATACTCAGGCACAAATGATGCGAAATATAGCTCCAACTCCTCAAGGAATGTATATTCAAATCAGACCTTTAAACAACGTGAGTAGTTACCTCAGTCGTGTGGCTACCGAACGTTTTGATGGTGTTCTAAACCAACGAATGGGCTATGTAGAAATGCCTGTAGAGATGACCTACAAGCTGTTGAACCGAAAATTCGGCATCGATTTATCGGGAGGAATAAGCACTTTATTCTTGAATGAAAACGAGATTTTTTTGAAGTCAGATGGGTACAACAGAAAAATTGGAACCGCTACCAACCTCAACGAAGTTCACTTTAGTACCAACCTTGGATTAGGACTCCGTTATGCTATTTTCAAAAATTTTGATGCGCGTATTGAACCGTCGTTCAGGTACCAAATCAACACTTTTTCAGCTGATTCAGGATCTTTTAAACCGTATCTTTTTGGTATTTATTCTGGAATCAGTTATAAATTTTAGGGTTAATTGTTTGTTTAAAATTAGTTAAGTGGTGTTATTGCTTTAGGGCAATAGCAAGAAAGAGTGCTCGGCCAAGCACTCTTTTTTTATGCATTGTATGCAATTAATTGCTGTAAAATAACAGTCCGTGTTTGCTCCTTAACTCGTAGTTTGGCTTCTAGAGTTAATCCTTCTGTAGGGATAAATCGATGTACTTTTGCTCGCATTATGCCGGGACTTCCACTAAAAAAAGTATAGGACAAACGCTTGATGTTGTCTGGAAAAGTCATTGGCACAATCGGAATTTGGTGCTCAATAGCCAAGCGGAAAGCACCGTCTTTGAATTCGTCCAACAAAATATGTTCTTCGGGTACTTTTCCTTCTGGAAAAATACAAATGCTTAATCCTTGATTGAGTCGCTTTTGGGCTCTAGCATAAACCTCTGTTCGGCTTTTTGGACTATTTCTATCTACTAAAATACAGGTTCTTTTGTAAAAAAATCCAAAAAGTGGAATCTTTACCAGCTCTTTTTTTCCCACAAAAACAAACGGATTTTTATGAATCGCCAACATCAACATAATGTCGGTCATCGAAGTGTGATTGGCACAAAACATATAACTTTTACCCCAAACCGTCTCTTCTTCGCGCTCTACTTTATAATAAAATCCCATTCCGTAAAGAATAAAAAGCGCCCATATTCGAGCTAATTTGAAGAAAAAAGGATATGATTTTTCAGATGAAATCGATACCAACAACAAGGGAAACATCACAATAATTGGAATGGCAATTAATACGTAAAACCATACGCGCCATAAAATCCAAAAAATTATTTTTACCAATCTCATAGCGTCAAAAATAAACATTCGTAATGAATTTTTGCTACAAAGCCTTAACTTTGCAGAAATTTTCACATTACTATGGCCAAAATACTTACTGGAATTCAAAGCACCGGAACACCGCATTTAGGTAACTTATTGGGTGCTATTTTACCTGCCATTCAACTATCTGAGCAATCGGGTAACGAGTCGTTTTTGTTTATTGCCGATTTGCATTCGATCACACAAATTAAAAATGGTGACGAACTTCGAAACAATACCTACAGTACAGCTGCCGTTTGGTTGGCTTGCGGTTTGGATGTTGATAAAGTAATTTTTTACCGCCAAAGTGATGTGCCTCAAACCGCCGAATTATCATGGTATTTGGGTTGTTTTTTTCCGTTTCAACGACTTACACTAGCGCACTCTTTCAAAGATAAAGCCGACCGATTAGAAGATGTAAATGCGGGTTTATTTACCTATCCGATGCTTATGGCTGCAGATATTTTGTTGTACGATGCCGAATTTGTTCCGGTTGGAAAAGACCAATTGCAACATATTGAAATTACTCGTGATGTGGCAGCGCGTTTTAACCATCAGATGGGCGAAACCTTTGTGATTCCAGAGGCCAAAGTACAAGAAGAAACCATGTATGTGCCCGGAACCGATGGCCATAAAATGAGCAAATCGCGTGGGAACATCATCAATATTTTCTTAGACGACAAAGCGTTGCGCAAACAAATCATGAGTATTGAGAGTGATAGCACTCCTTTAGAAGAACCCAAAAATCCGGATACCTGTAAAATATTTGCCATTTATCAGTTGGTGGCCAATGGCGATCAAATTGCTCAAATGCGTGCCAATTACTTGGGTGGAAATTACGGTTATGGTCACGCCAAACAAGCTTTATTTGAACTGATTTGTGAAAAATTCAAAACCCAAAGGGAAAAATACAATTACTACATGCACAATCGTAATGAGGTAGAAGCATTATTGCAACGAGGTGCTCAAAAAGCAGGAAATGTTGCTGATGGTGTTTTACATCGCGTTCGCCAAAAACTGGGATTTGCGTAATTTTTGCCACAGATCTTTATGGGTTGGGAATGGTAAACTCGACCAAACTTTTAGCGTCTAGTACAACCTTGCTGTTTTCACTTTTGATGAATAAATCGCTATTAAGGTAATAATCGGTTGAAAGAAGTGATTGGGCATTGGATGCTAATTCTCTGAACCTTGGCTCTTCAATCGAATTTTTAACTACTATTGGTAATTCATTCTGAGCATGAAATGTAGCCAATTTTTTTCCTGCATAAAAGCTAAAAACGCGGTTGGAAACTTCGCCCAATGTAGTGAGCGCTACGGATTGTTTTGATCGAATAAAGATAGCCTGTTGAGGCATTTTTATGGAATCATACAGAATAGCTTTTTCAAATACAACAACATCAAAATCAGACTGGTTGTGAATCGTGATTCCAGTAGAAATCTTAGAATAAGAATCATTATTAAATAAAAATTCATACGGATTATCGCCTGTTTGTATCGTAGGGTATCGCAAATTCAAACAACTGCTTTTATCGTAATCAACCAAATAGCGGTTCAAACTATCTACTTTGGGTTTCATGTTGGTATAATACCGATCTAAAACGGGCTCAGTACTAGTGTTTAGTTCAGGCGATACGTTATTTGGTGACGAATCGGAAAGGTCTGTCATTTTAAAAATAAAAAGGGCAATACCAATTAAAGCAATTACTCCAAGTGCCAATCCGAGCCATTGCCAAGAGGGTCTACTTTGGGATGATGAATTGGCCTTTTTGTATTCTACTTTGCTTCGGTAATGCAACAGTTCATGAGCCAACTCTTTTTCAAAAGGCTCATAATACGACAGGGCAAATAAGGTTTCGTGCGCCAAGGCTAATCGACTATTTCTTCTGTATAGCTTATCCATTTTAAACGATAGGAGTCGGACTTTTTCATCCATTTCAATGCTCTTAAAATGGGACAAGAACTCATAAAAATCGCGCTTTTTTATGTAACTGATATCCGCCGATTGATTGATAGTGTCGTTAATTCTGGCCAAAGCAAAGTCTATTTTTTCGTTAGCAAGACCATTCCAATTACGCTGTGTTTTTTCAGGAATAAAGGCTTTATTTTCAAGTAACTTAACCAATTCTTCAAACTGATTTTGTTGGATATTTTGCTGGGCTTTCAAAACCAAATCGGGTTCAAGGTACAAGCCTAAAAAAGCACGCATCTTCTCTTGGTTGGTTGTTGAGACATATTGAAACGGAAATTCGTTTCGACTGTAATTGGTTTGAGCGAAATAATTATACCATTCGCGTGTATTAATTATGAAAGAGAACTCATTGGGGTAGTTTTTTATTGCCAATAGCAATTCTTCTGTTGTTTTAGCATCAAAAACAGCAGAGGATTGCTCCAAGATTTCTTTTTCTATTTGCGGTACCGTCTCGGCCGATAATTGCTGAACTACCGATTTGTTCAATTGGAGTGCTTCAAAAAGCGAAATAATGTTCATGGCAAATGAATTGAAAAACAAAAATAGTTTTTATTTACCTCTCTTTAAGACCTTCCAAAAAAAGATATTTTTTTAACTTCAAATGGAATCAAATCGCCTCAAACAACTTGCCTGGCAACGGACGAATCACGCCTTTGAGTTCCATATTCAACAAAAGTGAAGATAATTTGTAAACTGGAAAATCGCATTCCAAAGCAATAACGTCAAGTAATTGCTTGCCGTTTTTTTGTAGGTATTCGTAAATTTTTTCTTCCTCGTAATCTAAAACCACAAACAATTGTTTTTGAACAGGTTGCGTTTCTTTGGTTGCCAATTCCCAATTGAGAATGTAAACCAAATCGGCCGCCGAAGTCAACAAATGCGCGCGTTGGGTTTTGATCAAATTATTGCAACCTTGACTGAGTTTGTCGGTAACTCTGCCCGGAACCGCAAACACATCCCGATGGTAATCGTTGGCCATGGTTGCCGTAATAAGTGAGCCTCCTTTTTCGGCACTTTCAATAACAATGGTTGCTTCTGAAATTCCTGCTACAATCCGATTTCGCTTGACAAAATTTTCTTTTTCTGGGTTGGATGAACTCCAAAATTCGGTCAAAAAGCCCCCGTTTTGCTCCATTTTAGCAATGTATTTTTTATGCGTTTTGGGGTAAATTTGATTCATTCCGTGTGCCAAAACACCCACAGTTTGCAATCCAAAATCGATAGCTGCTTGGTGTGCTACAATATCTACGCCATAGGCAAAACCACTGACTATTATTGGGTTTAATGGCGCTACGTCTTGGATTAATTTTTTGCAAAATTCGGTTCCGTAGGAAGTAATTTGCCTCGTTCCCACAATACTGATGACTTTGTGTGTATTCCAATTGATATTTCCGGTAGCAAACAACAAAATCGGGCCATCAATGCAATGTTTGAGTCGTTCGGGATATTCGTCTTCCAGAAAATAAACCACATTGATAGCATTTTCTTTGATAAACTGAAATTCGGAAGTGGCTTTGTGAAAAATGGTTTTGTCTTTGAGATTTTTGATTAAAACCTCACCCACACCGTCGATTCGTTTCAGAAAAGAAGGTTTTGCCGTGAAGACATTTTCGGCAGATCCACAATGATTGATGAGTTTTTTGGCTATAATATCGCCTACTCCTTCGGCCTTAATTAAGGCAAGTGCGTGTACTAATTCTGTATCGGTCATCGAAAAAATAATAGAAATCGAAAATACTCACTTTTTCTGAATTGTTAATAATTTTTGTGAATAAAATTTTAGTTTTGTCCTTGTTTAGTTAACTTTGCTCGTATGAAGATTGAACACCACATTTCGCAGCTGTTGTATCGTTACCAATGTGTGACCGTACCCGGGTTTGGTGCGTTTTTAACCGACACACAATCTGCCCAATTGCACGAAGGAACACATACTTTTTTCCCGCCCAAAAAGGTGGTTACGTTCAATTCCAACATAAAAAATAACGATGGCTTGTTGGCTAACCACATTGCGCAAACAGAAAAGATTACGTTTGAAGCAGCCGTGAATACGATTCTGAATGAAGTGGCCGCTTGGAAAAACAACCTTCAAATTTACGGTGGCATTTCGCTGCACAACATCGGCGAGTTGTTCTTCAATTCAGAAAATAATTTGGTGTTTACACCCAGTAATCAACTGAATTATTTGCCGCAATCGTTTGGTCTGACTTCCTACGTTTCGCCGGCTGTTAAGCGTGAAGTTTACCAAAAAGAAGTTGAGCAGTTGGAAGAAAAAGCTCCGATTGCCTTTACGCCTGAAAAAAGGAAAAATTATGCTGTGCTCAAGTATGCAGCTATGTTTATCTTGGGCGCTGGATTGTTGACTACGGGTGGTTTTTTAGGCAATGATTACTACCAAAAACGCATTCAAGAAGAAAGGCTGTTGGTAGAAACCAAAGTACAACAACAAATCAATCAGAAAATACAAGAAGCGACTTTTTTTATTGAAAATCCATTGCCCAATGTCACTTTGGCTGTAAATGGTGTAGAAAAAGCCAACCAAACCAAAGCCTATCATTTGGTTGCTGGCGTATACCAAAAAGCGTTTTATGCCGATAAATTGTTTGCCGAATTGCAACAGCTGGGTTATAAACCACGTCGATTGGCGCCCAATAAATTCGGTTTGTTTCCTGTACTTTACGGAAGTTATTCCAGTTATATTGAAGCCCAAAATGCCCTGACAAAAATCCAAGCCGAGCACAATCCAGAAGCTTGGATCATGATAAAAGAAATTCAATAAAGTCCCGATATTCGGGATTTTTTTATGAATTGATATTCCAAATCTATTGTTACCTTTGCAAAAAAATAATTCATGATTCCAAAACATCCTGCCGACTCCGTGACTATCCTAACCGATTTGGTATTGCCCAGCGAAACCAATCCGCTCAACAACTTATTTGGAGGCGAATTATTGGCGCGTATGGATCGTGCAGCCAGTATTGCAGCGCGCCGTCATTCGCGTCGCATTGTCGTAACAGCTAGTGTGAATCACGTAGCGTTTAATCGCTCGATTCCTTTGGGAAGTGTGGTTACTATTGAAGCCAAGGTATCACGCGCCTTTACTTCGTCGATGGAGATTTTTTTGGATGTATGGATTGAAGATCGGGAAAGTGGTATTCGATCTAAAGCCAACGAAGCCATTTATACGTTTGTTGCGGTGGATGAATCTGGAAATCCTGTTCCTGTACCCGAATTGATTCCAGTAACTGACGAAGAAAAATCGCGTTTTGATGCTGCCTTACGCAGAAAACAATTGAGTTTGGTTTTGGCCGGAAAAATGAAACCCAATGAAGCTACTGAATTAAAAGCCTTGTTTATGTCATAAAAAAAACGCCGGTATTGTATCGGCGTTTTTAGTTTAATTACTTATCCACTGTTGCGGATTGGCATACGTTGTATTTTGTGAAACCATAAATTTGAGCACGGTTTTTCCTTCGGCGTTGGTTCTGACTTTACCCAAAGCTTGTTTGGCTGTCACTTTATCACCTGCACTTACATTAACCGAACTTAAATTTTGGTAAACGGTAAAATAATCTCCGTGTTGTACACAAACCGCCTTGTTGAGAGGTGAAATTACGATTACTTTAGTTACTTCTCCAGCAAAAACAGCTCTGGCATTGGCACCACTTTCTGTGGTGATTTCGATTCCACTGTTGTGAATAACCAACGATTTGTACACCGGGTGTGGTTGGTTCCCGTAACCTAAGGTGATGGCTCCTTTTTCTACTGGCCATGGTAATCTTCCTTTATTGGCTTTAAAATTGTTCGAAATGATTTGACCTTCAGGAGTCAATACAATTTTGGTAGACGATTCTATGGCCTTTGTTTCGGCTGCTGTTGTTGTTTTTGGATTGGCTTTGGCTTTGGCCGCCGCTGCTTTTTTATTGGCTTCGGCAATTGCATCGCGAATCAATTTCTGAATTTGCGCATCAATTCGTTTGGCTTCTTGTTGTTTTTTCTTGATTTCGGCCGCAATCTGTTTCTTGTCTTTTTTCAGACTGTTGGCTATTCGCTCTTGATCTAATTTCTCTTTAACTAGCTCCTGACGCTGTTTTTCTTGCTCGGCTAACAGCTTTTCTTTTTCGGTTTTTTGCCCGCTTAACTTAGCATTATAGTCTTTTAATTCTTGGGTTTTGCGTTTGATTTCTTCACCTTGCATTTTGCGATAGCTGTTGTATTGTTTCATATACTGCAATCGTTTGTAGGCTTGAGAAAAATTTTCAGACGATAACAAAAACATAGCTCTACTGTGAGTAGATCGGCTTTTGTACGATTTTACAATCATTTGAGCGTAATCTTCCTTGAGCTCTTTTAACTCGCGATTGAGTTTGTTTACTTCGCGCTGATTTAGGTAGATATTGTTGCTTAATACCTTGGTTTGCTTTACTGTAGTGTGAATAAGACTCTCTTTTAAACCAATTTTCTCCTTTTGAATTTGCAATAATTTAGCCACCGATTTTTCTTTTGAACGAACCGATTGCAATTGGGCTTCTTTTTCTTGAATTTCTTTTAGTAATTTTTGCTTCTTTTGCTCCAATTCTTCTTGATTGGGTTGCGCAAAAGAACCGAGGGATAAACCAAAGAAAAGAAGTGTATAAATGAATTTTTGCATAAATTTTATTTTATATAAATACGCTCGTAACCCTCTGGAACCGAATAAGGAAACCCAAATTCTTCGTTTAAAGTTACCGATTTATAGTCGATGTCGATAGTTGTCTTACGCTGTTTTTGATTGGCCTCGATATTCAAAACCAACGGCAAAAATAACTCATTTTGCTTTTGGTATTGCGGATATAAAACCATTATTTTTCGTTCCTGATCGGGTTGAGCAATTTCTTGTTTGCGTACCAAAAACTGTTCGGCTTCGAAATAAAAATCTTTTTGTGTACTGTTTTTGTCTATTTCTTCCAATTTGTATAATTTGTCTACAATGCTGGCTTTGTATTTACCTCTTGACAAATCATCCAATGCTTTGCCGAGTAGCAAATTTTGAACTTTTCTAAAATCCAAATCGGTACCCAGCCAATTGCTCAAAGCAACGTAATCGCCTTCAAAATAAGTGCCGTTAATCTTTTCGTAATACTGAACCGCGTTGGGCGTAATAAGGGCTTTGGCCATCGTTATTCCGAGAAAACGCACACTCACCAAAATTTTTTCATCCCTTTTAATTTTGATTTCAGCGGTGACGTTTTGGGTGTTTTTTTCGTCTTCGTATTTGGCTGCTGCTTTGATGTATAATGTAGAAAAATCGAAATTATTGTTGTTGTGTTTTGTAATAATACTTTGAGCTGTTGTTTCATTACTTGCATCCGAAGTAACTGCAAGTTGTTTGGATTTGCAGGAAACGAGCACCAACACCATCAAAAATAAACTCAAATAATACCTCATTTTATCGTTTCTTTTTAAGTAATTCATTGGCTTTGGTGAAAAATTGTTCTTTCTTCTTTTGATCACCCAAACCATGGTATGCTTCTCCTAGTTGAATATTAAAATTGATTTCGGTGGCCACATCATCTACCAGATAATCCAAACCTGATTCTAAAATGTCTTTGGCTTTTT
>CAZAJH010000011.1:0-16830 GCA_964485385.1 uncultured Flavobacterium sp. | reverse complement strand
AGAACGGCAACTATGTCTATTGTGAACAACGACAGCGATGAAAATCCATACAATTTTGCCCTACAAGGAACTGGAACCGAACAAGAAATTGACATTTTAGGAAATACTATTTCTATCGTAAATAATGATACAACACCTGCGCTAGCCGATTGGACTGACTTTGGATCAACACCTGTAGGAGTTGGAATCACACGTACTTTTACGATTACTAATACTGGTTCTTCTACACTTAGCATTGGAGCTGTAACTTTCTCTGGTGGACCATTTGTTTTAACAACTCCACCTAGTGCTTCAGTTGCGGCTGGTGCGAGTACTACTTTTGTAGTAACCTTCACTCCTATTGCATTAGGATTAGCTGGGACTACAATCAATATTGTTAATAATGATAGCAACGAGAATCCATACCGATTTGCCTTACAAGGAACTGGCGCTGTTGCTCCATCTGAAATCGATATTCAAGGTAATACTACTTCAATCGTAGACGGAGATACTACTCCTTCCACCTTAGACTGGACCGACTTTGCAGGTTCTAGTGTGGGCGTTGGTATTACTAGAACATTTACAATTTTCAATACAGGTACTGGAGCCCTAACACTTGGCGCTATCTCTATTACTGGAGCTAACGCTGGTGATTTCACTGTAGTGACCGCTCCATCAGCTACTGTAGCACCTAGTGGTTTTACAACTGTTGTAATTCAGTTCACACCAGGAGCAGTTGGCGTACGAACAGCAAGTTTTTCTATTGTTAATAATGATAGTGGTGAAAACCCATATAACTTCTCTTTACAAGGAACTGGATTTGCTCCCTTGACATTTGGTCCTGGCGGTGTAAGAAACAACCTCCAACTTTGGTTGCGTTCCGACTTATTAAACGGAACAACTGGAGTAGCTGATGGTACGGCTGTTACCACTTGGAACACACAAGGAAGAGGCTCTGACGCGGTGAAACCAGCTGCTGTTGGATCACCTATCTACAGAAACAATCCAACACACAATATCAACTTTAATTCAGTTGTTGACTTTACCAATAACTATACTACAGCACCTCAAGTGTATACGGACAACGACCCAACTAGACAATATTTAAAAGGGACAACTGGTTTTTACACACAAGATATGTTTGTAGTATTGATTCCAGATGTACCTATGACATCAGCTATTGCTAGTAACGATATTTTCTGTGGTGACAGACAGCCATCAGTTCAAGAAACAGATGGAACAGGTGTTGGTTATGGTGCTTACACTAGCCGTATGTCAAATGAGGTACTTACTTATGCTGTTGGAACATCTGCCGGACCTGGTTTAGGTTATGGAGTGGCTCACCAAAGCACCTCAGTTAGCTACACTACAGCTGGTATCATCAACGCAAGAAATAATGCAACTATAACTGGTTCAGAACTGACGTTTAATGCTAATAATGTGGTTAACTTGACTACTGACCCTGGTTTATTCCAAAATGTGAACAACAGCCAATATTGGATTGGACGCAGCGAAGGCTGGGATGGTAGTTTGGACGGGCGTATCGGCGAGATCATCACATTGAGTAACCGAGCTACAGACATCGAAAAAAGCAATATCCAAAGTTATTTGGCTATCAAATACGGTATTACTCTGGGCGTAAACGGAACCTCTTTAAATTATACCAATTCAGACGGAAATAGAATATGGGATATCGCTGCTAATGCTGGCTATAACTTTGATATTGCAGGTATTGGTAGAGATGATGTTTCAAGATTGAATCAAAAACAATCAAGAAGTATCAATACAACCGAAGTAATGACTATTGGTTTGGGTGATATCTTAACAACCAATACAGCAAATACCAATACTTTTGCTACAGATAAAAGTTACTTGGTTTGGGGATCTAATGGTGGAAATATGGCTAACTCTGGTGTGCCAATCAATGTTGACTTAGGTCCAACCACTATTACCACCATTACCGAAGTAGTAAACAGAAAATGGAAAGTGGTGGAAACAGGTGGCGATGTGGGTACTACAAGAATTAATGTACCAACTGCATCCTTCATTAGTGGTTTACCTGCTTTAGGTCCAACAGATGCTTACGTTATGGTAGTAGCTACCAACAGTGCTTTTACATCGGGTGTAGAAACCGTTTTTATGACCACTTTGGGTGCCAATCAAACGTGTGTGTACGACTTTGATGGAACTAAATTCATCACCTTTGGTGTAGCGCATCAAGCCGTAAATCCGTTACATATCACTTTAGATGGTGTGGATGATTTTGTACGAATTGGTGATGCCAACGAAATTGGTAGTGCTTTTACTATTATGACTTGGATCCGACCTAATGGTGCTAATACTTTAGGAACAGAAAGAACCATTTTGGCCAAAAAACCAAATGCTGCTACTGGTTACCGATTGATGTTACAACTAAACAATAGAGTTCGTATGGAATGGTCTGTAGGCGGCACAACTTACAATGCTATTTCGAATACCATTTTACCTAACGGAATGTGGCATAATATCGCCGTAACGTACAGTGCTGGCACATTAAGAATGTATATTGATGGTGTTTTAGATAGAACATCTGCCCTAGCTGTAGCTCCGGTTGCAACTGCAGGATCGTCATTTAGTATTGGTGCTCAATACATCAATAAAACTACCATCAACAATTTATTCAGAGGTGACATAGATGAATTGAGAATGTGGAACCGATCTTTATCGGCTGCCGAAATCCGTTTCATCATGAACCAAGAAATTGCGCAAAACGGAACTGGTACAAGAGGTGCTATACTTCCTACTACCATCACTAAAAACGATATTAATACGTTGTTGTGGAATGACTTATTTGCTTACTATTCGATGAACTCATACATCGGAACGCATTTAGATGATGATTCATTCAACATCAATAGAGGAAGTTTGGTTATCCCAGATAAAATTTCAATCAACCAACAAACGGCGCCACTACCTTACAGAAGTAATGCGAATGGATTGTGGTCGGCAACAGGTACATGGCAAAACGGTGCTACACAAGATTTACCCTACAGTTTATCTATAGTAGACAATACAACACCAATTGATTGGAACATTATTGGAACATCACACAACATTAGTTCAACTGGAAATAAAACAGTTTTAGGATTGTATGTAATCTCTAATACGTTAACGGCCAACAACGACTCTAAAATTGAAGTTTCTCACTACTTGAGAGTGGATGGTACAATCGATTTACAAGGAAGATCACAACTAGTTCAAACTCTTAATAGTGATTTAGATCCTACAAGTTCAGGTTCTTTACGAAGAGATCAACAAGGTCAAAATAATATTTTCAATTACAACTACTGGTCTTCGCCTGTAGGAGCCATCAACAATACAACCAATAACAACGCGTATACGGTTTCAGGAGTAATGAAAGATGGTTCAACTTCCACACCGCAAAACATTACGTGGACATCAGGGTTAAATGGTAGTGCAACAAGTCCGATTACATTGAGCAGCTACTGGATTTTCAAATTCCAAAATTTAACCCCATCGTATGCCAACTGGCAATGGGTTGGCCCATCAGGAAGTTTATTACCTGGTCAAGGCTACACCTTAAAAGGAAGTGGTTCAGGCACAAGTCAGAATTATACCTTTGTTGGAAAACCAAACAATGGTCAAATTACGAGTGTAATTGCTCCAAGCAATCTTAACCTTAGTGGTAATCCGTATGCCTCTGCTATTGATGCTAATGCCTTTATTACCGCTAACTCAGCCAGTACAACAGGTGCGGTTTATTTCTGGGAGCACTACAGCACCAATAGCTCGCACAACTTGAGTCAATACCAAGGTGGTTATGCTGCCAGAACATTGGTGGGTGGAACTCCTCCTGTTTCTCCTCCGGGAATAAGCGGATTAGGATCAAGTTCTAAAGTTCCGGGAAGATACATCCCAGTTGGTCAAGGATTCTTCGTATTTGGTTCTGCTGCGGGAGGTACTATTACCTTCAACAACGACCAAAGAGCCTTCATCAAAGAAGACAATGCATCATCTAATACCCTGTTCAGAAACAACAATAGTATTTTGACTGTAGATCATTTCAATGATAATTCAGATGACCAATATACAGCAGATAATTTTGCTAGAATTCGTTTAGGATTTGATGACAGAAATGGCTACCACAGACAAATATTGTTAGGATTCATGAATGAAAATGCTACAGAAGGTATAGACGTTGGTTACGATGCTGCTTTGGTAGACAACCAACCAAGTGACTTGTCGTTCTTGTGTCAAGGTGGACCTTATGTTATCTCTGGTGTAGGAGCTTTCGATATCAACAGTATTTATCCATTAATGGTAAAAACAGATGCCCCAGGAACGGTTACTTTCAAGTTGGATGAAATAGCCAACTTAGATGATAGCGTAAACGTGTACATCTTTGACAAAGTTACCGAAACGTATCACAATATTAAAGATGAAGATTTCAGTGTTCAGTTACCTCAGGGAACAAACAACATCCGATTCTCATTGCGATTTGTGAATCCGGGAGCGGCTTTAGGAACCACCGATTTCGAAAACAGTAATGCTATTCAAATCGCTTACACTAGCGCTGACGATATGTTGAATATCAAGAACAATATCATCGATGCTACTGTAGAAAAAGTAGAATTATATAATATGTTAGGACAATTGATTGGTACATTCACAATTGATGAAACCCAAGTACAAAACAACATTCAATTGCCAATAAAAAATAGTAGTACAGGCACTTATATCGTAAAAATCAAAACTACGAAAGGTGATACTAGCAGAAAAATCATTATTAATTAGGGTTTAAATAATTGATTTGACAACGGAAAAGCCCCGAGTAATTCGGGGCTTTTCTATTTTTAAAAATGAACGTTTTTATACAATTGTGATCAATTCAGCTACTGTTACTTGCTGTTGCTCACCGTTTTGCAGGTTTTTTAGCGTGCATACTCCGTCATTTATCTCTTTTACAACAAACGGAATTCCTCTTCGTTCAGCGTGTTTAAACTGTTTGTCTATTTTTGCCGCATCAGGATACAACTCTACTTTACAATCCTGACTTCTGAGCTGCTGAATGGCTTTCATAGCTTCAAATGCTTGACTTTCTCCCAAATTCAAAAATAATACTTGGGTGGAAGTAATCACCGTTTGTGGAAACAAATTCAGTTGTTCCAACACCAAATAGATACGATCCAAACCAAACGAAATCCCCACGCCACTCATATTTTTTAACCCAAAAATTCCAGTTAAATCATCGTAGCGTCCGCCACCGCCTATCGAACCCATTTCAACCCCTTTTGGAGCTGTAACTTCAAAAATGGCGCCTGTGTAGTAATTCAATCCGCGGGCCAACGTCACATCCAAATCCAATTGGGCTTTTTGCAAACCTAATTTCATTACGTTGTCACAAATGAAACGCAGCTCTTCGATTCCCTTTTTGCCTTCTTCTGAAGTTGAAAGCAAATCGGAAAGCTTGTTGATTTTCTCAGTTATAGTTCCAGTAAAACTAAATAATGGTTGTACTTTTTGTAACGCTACTTCTGAAATACCTTTTTCCAACATTTCATTTTTTACGCCTTCCTCTCCTATTTTGTCGAGTTTATCCAAAGCCACCGTAAAATCAATCAATTTGTCGGAAGCACCAATCACCTCAGCTATTCCCGATAATATTTTACGATTGTTGATTTTAATGGTTACGCCTTCCAATCCCAAATCGGCAAACACACTGTCGTACAATTGCACCAACTCTACTTCTTGCCATAATGAAGAGGAACCTACTACATCGGCATCGCATTGGTAAAATTCTCTAAATCGCCCTTTTTGTGGCCGATCAGCGCGCCAAACAGGTTGTATTTGATAGCGTTTAAATGGAAATTCAATTTCACCTTGGTGTTGCACAACATAACGCGCAAAAGGCACTGTTAAATCGTAACGCAAAGCTTTCTCTGAGATTTTAGAAGTCAGTTGTTTGTAGTTGATACTTTGCAGTTCTTCAACCGAAATCTTATCTAAAAAATCACCCGAATTCAATAGCTTAAAAATCAAACGATCGCCTTCTTCACCGTATTTTCCCATCAACGTATCGGAATTCTCAAACGATGGGGTTTCAATGGGTTGGTAACCGTATTTCTCGAAATGCCTACGCATAATCGAAATAATATAGTTGCGTTTGGAAACCTCCACGGGTGAAAAATCTCTTGTTCCTTTGGGAATACTAGGTTTTTGAGCCATTTTAATTACTTTGAATTTTAAATTTAGAAGTCAGAAACTAGAAACAGCCTATTCGAACAGCAACTGCAACATTCTATTGGGTCAAACTCTAATTTCTTTGATGCGGCAAATATCCAACATTTTCAAATTATTTTCTACTTGTTCTGCCAGAAACTTGTAACAAAAAACGTATTTTCGTGTCAAACTTGGTTATATGGTTGGAGTATTCAAAGAAAATGTCAAAATTGCCTTCAGTTCAATTCGAACGCAACTTTTGCGTACCTTTTTGACGGTATTTATTATTGCCATTGGAATTTGGGCTTTGGTTGGAATTCTAACGGTCGTATCGGCACTAGACAATACACTCAATACCAACTTTGCCTCAATGGGTTCCAACACCTTCAATATCAACCAATATACCTTTCAATCGCGCCGCAGAGGAAGTGTTGAAAATACCGAAAAGATAAATCCCATTATCTCGTATCCCGAGGCCAAAGCTTATATTGAAAAGTTTGATATGCCTCTCACCCGCTCGTCGCTTTCGTTTACAGCAAGTGCAAAAGCCGAGGTAAAATACGAGGGCGAAAAAACGGATCCTGAAATTCAAGTGCTAGGTGTGGATGAAAATTTCACACTCAACAGTGGTCTTGAAATCGCCTTAGGCAGAAATTTTACCCCTTTTGACGTTTCAAATAATGCCTATGTATGCATTGTAGGGAGCGATTTTTCGACCAAAGGATTACTCAAAGATGTGAATCCGATTGACAAAATAATCTCGGTTCGTGGCGCCAAATTTAAAGTAATTGGTGTTTTAAAAGAAGAAGGTTCAACTTTTGGCAATAACCAAGATTTAAGGATGCTTATCCCTATTCAAGTAGCTCGTTCGTTGTTTAGTCAACCTGGCATCAATTATTCCATCAGTACTATGGTTGATAAAAAAGAAATTTTAGACGAAGCTGTCGAAGAGGCAACCATGACCATGAGGCAAATTCGTCGATTGAACCCGGTTGAGGAAAATAATTTTGGGATTTCAAGAAGTGACGATTTGGTGCAACGTATAGCCGAAACCACTGGCGTTTTGAGTGCCTCCGCATGGGTAATTGGGATTATTACAATTTTGGGATCATCCATCGCATTGATGAATATCATGATTGTTTCGGTAACCGAAAGAACTCGAGAAATTGGCGTTCGTAAATCGTTGGGCGCCAAAAAATCAACGATAGCGTGGCAATTTTTTGTGGAAACGCTAATTATCGGACAGTTGGGTGGATTATTGGGAATTGTACTCGGAATTACCACTGGTTATTTTATAGCACTGGCACTCGAATTTTCTTTTGTTATTCCGTGGGGAGCCATGATGGCGGCTGTAATTACTACTTTTATTGTTGCTGTCGTTTCGGGCTCATATCCTGCGCTAAAAGCGGCTAATTTAGATCCTATTGAAGCGCTGCGGTATGAGTGATCAATGTTCAGTCTCAGTGTTGAGTCTACACGAGATCATTCTGTCATTCCCATAAATATCTTTTATCAAACGAACGTCTTTAAAATCAAATTGCTCTAATAACTCAACCGTTTCCTTTCCCAAATATTGGTTAATTTCAAAATACAATTTCCCGTTTTTAGAGAGGTTTTTTAATGCCAATTGTGCAATTTTTCGATAAAAAAGCAAGGCATCAGTATCATCTACAAACAATGCCAAATGCGGTTCATATGCTAAAACATTGGGGTTTATTTCTGCTTTCTCCAATAGCCTAACGTAAGGCGGATTGGAAACGATTATGTCAAATTGTTGGTCTAAATCGTCGGTTTCAAGAATGTTTTTTTGAATAAAATGAACCTCAACTTTGTTTAATTCCGCATTTTTTTTGGCTAACTCCAAAGCTTTTTCAGAAACATCAAGAGCAAAAACACTTGCATTAGGAAGATTTTTGGCTAACGAGATTGCAATACAACCGCTTCCAGTTCCAATATCAAGAATAGTAATACTTTCGCCTTTTGACTTTCGACTTTCAACTAGAATTAAATCAACTAATTCTTCGGTTTCAGGTCGTGGAATTAAGGTATCTGCATTAACTTTAAACGGCAAACCATAAAACTCTGTTTTACCTATAATATATTGTATGGGTTTTTGCTTTTTGAGTTCTTCTAGCACTTTTTTCCATTGCATTTCTTCCTCACAACTCATTTCCATTGTAGGTTGCAAAGCCAAATCCAGTCGCTTCTTTTGATGCAAATGCTCTAGTGTAATATAAAAAAAACTGTCCACCTCTTTTTCATCATACCAAGAAGAGAGTTCGTTCTGAAAAATAGTTTTATACTGCTTAATCTGCATGTGGTGTTACATATTTGTTTTTAATTGTTTGATCATCCAAACTGGGCAACTCGTATGACCGGTAGTTCCGAGCGGCTCGCGCAAATAATCAAAGCCCATCTTTAGGTACAATTGTTGGGCTATTTTCATCTCAGGAAGCGTTTCTAAATAGCATTTTTCATAGCCCATTTTTGTGGCTTCTTGCAAACATTTTTCGATAATTTGCCTTCCCAATCCTTTACCTCTTGCTTCTTGTAAAAAATACATTTTTTGCAGTTCACAAATACTTTCGCTTGAATTTTCGAGTTGACTCACTCCTGCTCCACCCCAAATTCTCCCGTCACTTTCAACAACAAAATAAATCGATCGAGGCTGACTGTAAGTTTCATACATGTTGTCTAGTTGCGGGTCTTCAAATGCCGTTCCGGTTTTCGGATAACCATCATCAATAAAAACCTGACGGATAACAGCCGCTAGTTGCACATTATCGTGTGGTTGTAGGGTTCGAATTATCATAAAAAAAGATGAAAGACAAAAATACACCAAATGTTGTAACTTAATCCAAATAATAAAATTCTATTTTTGCTTTATGAATCACCACGAAACTTACATGCAACGTTGCATCGATTTGGCACAAAACGGACTCGGAACAACCTATCCGAATCCGCTTGTAGGAAGTGTGATTGTACACCATGACACCATTATCGGTGAAGGTTGGCACCAGAAAGCAGGCGAACCACATGCCGAAGTCAACGCAATTCGTTCGGTCAAAGACCCTTCTTTATTGTCTGAATCGACTATATATGTGAGTTTGGAGCCTTGCAGTCATTTTGGAAAAACGCCTCCGTGTTCTGATTTAATTATCGATAAAAAAATTCCAAACATTGTCATCGGAACCATCGATCCTTTTGCCCAAGTTTCGGGAAATGGAATTCGAAAATTACTTGAAGCGGGAAGAAACGTGACAGCAGGTATTTTGGAGGAAAAATGCAACCATTTGAATCGCCGTTTCTTTACTTTTCATACTAAAAAAAGACCTTACATCATTCTGAAGTGGGCCGAAAGTCAAGACCAATTTATGGCACCGAAACAAAAAGAATTCCAACGCCCAGTATGGATTTCAAATACCTATTCGAGGCAATTGGTACACAAATGGCGCAGTGAAGAACAAGCTATTTTGGTTGGAACCCGAACGGTTCTAGACGATAACCCACGATTGGATGTTCGCGATTGGACGGGAAAAAATCCGATTCGAATTGTACTGGATAAGGCAGGGAAAATTGACCTAAATTGTGCTATCTATGACGGAAAAGTACAAACGATTATTTTTACCGAACGCGAAAAAAATCCAACAATCGACCAATGTATTTTTGAAAATGTTATCTTTGATAATCGATTGGTTTTTCGAATGATGGAAGTATTGTATCAGCACAACATTCAATCGGTACTAATTGAAGGCGGAAGTCAAACCATTCAATCTTTTATTGAGGCTGATTTATGGGATGAAGCACGCATTTTTAAAACTAAACTTACCCTTTATGAAGGTGTAAAAGCGCCCGAAATTAAAGGTAATTTGCTATCGAGAGAGATTCTTTTAAATGACGAACTCCTAATTGTAAACCACTTATGATTACAACTATTATTTTTGACTTTGGCGATATTTTTATCAATTTAGAGAAAGAAAAACAAATAGAAGCTTTTAAAAAGTTGGGGTTGAGTGGCCCGAATGATGATTTAATCGAAAAAAATGATTTGTTCGAAAAAGGCCAACTCACCGAATTGCAGTTTTTAGAATCGTTTCAAAAATACATTCCCAATGCTGGTATCGAAGAAATTCGCACCGCTTGGAACACCATTATTGGTGAATTTCCTTTGTATCGACTTGAGTTTTTGCAGTTACTTTCGCACAAATACAAACTCATTTTACTCACCAACACCGACGAAATTCACATCAGTCGCTTCGAACACAATGTAGGAATCTCCTTTTTTAGTGACTTTTACCAATGCTTTGAAAAAGTCTATTATTCCTACGAAATGGGCATGCGTAAACCCGATCCTGCACTTTTTAGTTATATTTTGAGCAAACACGACCTATCGCCCAAACGCACTTTATTTGTTGACGATAAAAAAGAAAATACCGACGCAGCGGCTAGCTTGGGAATCCATGTATGGAATTTACAAGTGGGACAAGAAGATGTGGTCGATTTGTTTCAAAAGAAAGACTTGCCGTTGTGAAAATTCCAAATAGCAAAAAACAAATTACAAAAAAGCACCAAAAAGGAAAATCCAAATACCAAATGGTTCTTTACATAAAATAGTTTTTAATTTGAACCCTTTGAATAGCCTGAATTATTATGAGTTTTGTCTTTTTGAATTTGAGAATGATTTGATAGTTGGAAATTGTTTTTTGCAATTTATATAATGAACGACACCTACAAAACCATAGCTTTCCCTTCAGAAGAAGTTGTATTCAAAGAAAAAAACAGCAAGTTTTTCGGTTATGCGTTTCCGGTTCAATCGGAGGAAGAAATCAAAAATCATTTAGAGATTTTACGAAAAAAACACCACGGTGCGGTTCATTTTTGTTATGCTTTTCAAATCGGAACAGAAAAGGTTGTATACCGAGCCAACGACGATGGCGAACCCAGTAATTCAGCTGGTGCTCCTATTTATGGTCAAATTCAATCGTTTGGGTTGACCAATATACTGGTGGTGGTGGTTCGTTTTTTTGGCGGTGTAAAATTAGGCGTTGGCGGATTGATTTCGGCCTACCGAACAGCGGCGCAAATGGCATTGGAAGCAGCAGAAATCATTGAAAAAACAATGGATATTCATTACCTTATTTCATTTGATTATAAGAATATGAATAAAGTAATGCGGGTTATCAAAGAGAAAAATCTAGAAATTGTGGCACAACAAATGAACGAAAGTTGTCAAATTGAAATTGCAACTCGAAAAAAAAATGCCGATGCAGTGCTGGCCTCTTTTGATGCTTTATTTGAAATTACTATTCGACCCAAAGCGTAAATTACTCCTCAAACAAATTCAAAATATACTCCGGTGGAGCTGTTGGCCGACCTGTTTTCATATCCACAAAAACGAGTACTGAATAACCCGTTGTTAATAACTCATTATTTTCGTTGGTAATCTCGTAGTCGAATTCAATCTTAACCGACGACAATTTGATCATTTTGGTGGTGATGGTTAGGAGGTCGTCGTAACGCGCTGGTTTTTTGTAATTCATTGTTAATGAAACAACTGGAAGCATAATTCCATTGTCTTCCATCCATTTGTAAGAAATGCCCATATTTCTGAGCCATTCCACGCGTCCCATCTCAAAATACTGCGCATAATTACCATGATATACTACTCCCATTTGATCGGTTTCTGAGTACCGCACCCTAACTTTTATTTGATGTTCTTTCATCCGATTTTTTTTACTTTAATCCAATCCAAAGGGAAATTTATACAACAATATTTTTAAAAAATCAACCGCAATAAAATTTTTTTTTAAGAAAAAATGTTCACATATTTGTTATCCCAAATAACACAAAGAAAACACCTTTTTCTTTTGTAGGATAACCTTTAATAATAAACATTTTTTTTAAAACACAATATGAATAGAACTGCGCAATCAGTATGGGAAAACTGTCTGTCTTTTATAAAAGATAATATTCAAGAGCAAGCTTACAAAACTTGGTTTGAACCTATTAAGTCAGTTGAACTAACCGATAATGCACTGTACATTCAAGTTCCTAGTAAATTTTTCTACGAGTGGCTCGAAGAACACTATGTAAAATTACTCAAAGTGGCCTTGACCAAAGAACTAGGAAAAAATGCAAAGTTACTCTATAAAATTAAAATGGAAAACACTTATGGCAATAAACAACCGTATACGGAACAATTGCCAAGTGCACACCGAAGTCCAATCAAATCGCAAGAGATTGATGCACCGTTTAAAAACCTCAACCCAGAGCTGAAAAATCCGTTTGTAATTCCGGGTATTCGCAACCTCAAAATCGAGTCGCAACTCAATCCGAATTACAGTTTTGATAATTTCCTCGAGGGAGATTCCAACCGATTAGCGCGTTCGGCAGGTATGGCTGTAGCAAATAAGCCCGGCGGAACGTCTTTCAATCCTTTATTGATTTTTGGTGGTGTTGGACTCGGAAAAACCCACTTAGCTCATGCTATTGGTGTTGAAATTAAAGACAAATACCCTGAAAAAACCGTGTTGTATATTTCGGCTGAAGTGTTTACACAACAGTACATCGACTCGGTGAAAAAAAATACCCGAAATGATTTCATTCATTTCTATCAGTTGATTGATGTGTTGATTATTGATGATGTCCAATTCCTTTCTGGAAAATCGGGCACACAAGATGTTTTCTTCCATATCTTCAACTACTTACACCAAAATGGCAAACAAGTAATTCTAACCTCGGATAAAGCACCTGTTGATATGCAAGATATTGAACAACGCTTGCTATCGCGGTTCAAATGGGGATTATCTGCCGAATTACACCAACCCGATTATGAAACTCGTATTTCCATTTTGAAAAACATTTTATACCGTGACGGTGTAGACATGCCCGACGAAATTGTTGAATACGTAGCGCGCAACATCAAATCGAATGTGCGCGAGTTGGAAGGAGCCATTATTTCGCTAATTGCCCAGTCTTCCTTCAATAAAAAAGAAGTGACTTTAGACTTAGCTAAAAACATAGTTGAGAAATTTGTTAAAAATGTAAAACGCGAAATTTCAATCGATTACATTCAAAAAGTAGTTTCAGACTATTTCCAATTGGATTTAGACACGCTGCAATCCAAAACAAGAAAACGCCATGTGGTTCAAGCGCGTCAATTGGCGATGTTCTTTGCAAAAAAATTCACCAAAGCTTCTTTGGCTAATATCGGTTCACAAATAGGCGATCGTGATCACGCGACCGTTCTTCACGCTTGTAAAACGGTAGACAACTTGGTTTCTACTGACAAGCAATTCAAAAAGTTTGTCGAAGATATCAACAAGAAACTTTCGCTATAGATTACTATTGTTGCCATGCCTGTTAAAATTTTAATGGTTTGTTTAGGAAATATTTGCCGTTCTCCTCTGGCAGAAGGCTTACTCGCTTCTAAACTTCCTCGAAACCATTTCTTTGTTGACTCTGCAGGAACAGGTGGCTATCACATTGGTCGAGAACCCGATCACCGTTCGATTGCAACAGCCAAAAAAAATGGATTAGACATTTCGCATCAAAAGGCTCGTAAATTTTCAACAAAAGATTTTGACGATTTTGATTACATCTATGTAATGGATAATTCCAATTATGACGATGTGGTTTTTTTGGCCAAAAATGACGAACAAAAACAAAAAGTACAACTGATTCTAAACGAGTTGTTTCCGGGCGATAACGTAGATGTTCCCGACCCGTATTACGGATTGCAAAATGGTTTTGATATGGTCTACGAAATGCTAGATGAAGCAACCGATATTTTGGCTAAAAAATTAATTGAAAAACATTCATGAAACCTACTGGAAAACTATACCTGATTCCAGTTACCTTAGGTGAAAGTAATCCGTTTGATGTATTGCCTGAAACCGTAAAACGCACTATTGGTTTTATCGATCATTATGTTGTAGAAAACGAAAAAACAGCGCGCCGGTTTATCAAAAGTATAATGCCCGAAAAAGTGCAAGCTACTTTGCTCCTCTCTACCTTAAATAAACACACTGATATTTCGGAACACAACCGTATGATTCAACCGTGTTTAGAGGGAAAAAACGTAGGCTTGATGAGCGAAGCAGGCTGCCCTGGTGTTGCCGATCCGGGAGCTGCAATTGTGAAAATAGCCCATGAAAAAGGGATTCAGATTGTACCGCTGGTGGGACCAAGCTCGATTTTGTTAGCCTTGATGGGAAGTGGAATGAACGGACAGAGTTTTGCTTTTAATGGCTACTTACCCATTGACAAAAGCGAGAAGAAAACAGCACTGAAACATTTCGAACAATTGTCATTTTCCAAAAACCAGTCGCAATTGTTTATTGAAACGCCCTACCGCAACAACAAACTTCTGGAAGATGTTTTACAAATCTTACAACCCAACACCTTGCTTTGCATTGCTTGCGATTTGACTTTACCCACCGAATTCATCAAAACACTTCGCGTGGCCGATTGGAAAAAAACCAACATCGACCTACACAACCGCCCTGCTATTTTTATCATTCACAAGAATTACTAAATTCGAATTTAATTTTCAGCTTGTTTTACAGAATGGTCCAACGCATTGTAGAATAACGTGGCGTTACATTTTATAGTCCAATTTAACCCATAAATTTTCTGAGTCTTTTTATTTTTACAAAAGACGTTGCTGCTTTAGCCCTGATGGTAGGAAATGCCGCGCATGACGGACAGCAGGAAAAAGGATTACAAGAAAGCCCAAGCCTTTTGCTCCTAAAAATAAAGAAAATGAAACTTAGTTCCACCCGCTGATTTGATTTCGAAAGTAGGTGCTGGAATTTTAATTGTATTAAACAACGAGAAAACTGTTTTCAATACGTGTGACTTTGTTTTGATCTTGGTTAAATCGGCATCGAAACTCAAATAAAATTGGCGTGTGCGTTCTTTTTGCGGAAAGAAAACCGTGTTAACCAGTTCGTCTTGCCCTGTAATCATGCCTTCCGCTCCGTATCCCACAGCTATATTTAACCATTTTGGAAGGGTACTGCCTTTAAAAAAAGAATGTAAATTGGCCGACAACCAGTAGGTTTGCCCGTTGTAATCTTTTAGTATTTGTTCCGAAAAAGTAGCACCTAGCGTATTGGGACGCGCGGAAGCGTATGCGGTGGTATGAAACGAGAATTTGGGTGTAATGCGCTGTTCTTTCCATAATAATTCTTGAGAAACGTATAGAATTGTGCCACCCGCATTCGCCGCTAAATCGCCGTATGAAAATCCCCATTGCGAGGAATACCCATCGAAAACCTCAACCGCTGTAAGAAAAACAAAACCCGAAGTAGCACCATAAATTAACCTGTTTTTTCGACTCACTCCGCTCCACTGCAACGCATCGGCACTCAATTTGCCCAAATGGTACGCAGAGAAAACATGACCTACTTTGTCCATTTGGTTCCATTCGGCGTTGTCATTGATCACTTTAAAGTCCGACTTCGGATAATCGGCATACCACAACTGATTGAGACCCACCAAGGCCAATCCTGCCAAAGCAGTTTCAGAGATGACAACAAGGTTTCTTCTGGGTTTGTTGAGTGTATCAGAGGGTGTTAAAAACCGATTGATACCCGACTGTGAAAATGAAAAGTTCAAATTCAACAATACAACAAGGTAGAGCAATTTTGATTTCATTAGCGTTGGGTTCCTTGTTCGTTGAGCCATTGTGCATATTTGGCTGCGTTTACATTGTGTTGGGCCAAAGTTGAGGCAAACTCATGGTACCCAAAGCGCTCTACACTGGCACAGAAATAAATGTAGTCGTGGTTTTCTGGATTCAGCACCGCATCGATGGCATTTACATCGGGCATGGCGATGGGGCCAGGTGGCAAACCTTGGTATTTGTATGTGTTGTAAGGTGAATCGATATTGAAATCTCCGTAATACACCCGTTTGATGATTTGGTCAAAATTGTTATCGACTAATTTTTTGGAGTAAATAATAGTTGGATCGGCTTGTAAAGGCATGCCTAAGTCAAGGCGATTGAGATACGCTTTGGCCACACGCGGGCGCTCATCGGCTTTGACTGTTTCTTTGTGAACGATAGAGGCCAAAATGGTTACTTGAACGGGAGTCAGATTCAATTTTTTTGCTTTAGCAATTCGTTCTTCACTCCAAAATTTTTTGTATTCTTCGAGCATTTTATCTCGGAAAGTGTCGGCCGAAGTATCCCAATAAAACTCATACGTGTTGGGCAAAAACATAACAAAAACGTCTTCTTTAGTAAACCCATTTTCCGAAAGAAACTGTTCGTTGGTAAATGAGTTCATCAATTGGTCGGCAGTGGGTTCGAGTTTTTTGTCGATGCGCTCCACTAGGTTTTCCAATCGTTCTTGGTTGTTGAAAGACAATGTTACCGGAACATTGCGATGCAAAGCACTGACCAACTTTAAATTTCCCATTCCTTTTTGAAGCAAGAATTTTCCTGGCTTTGCTTTGCCCGAATACCCTCTCAATCCTGCGAATCGTTCGTACGAACTCATATCATCTACATATTCGGAAATGATTTTTTGGGCCTCTTCATAAGTGGCATCAGATGGAATATATACATACACTTCGTCTTCTTGAAACTTGGTATTGCTTTTTAGTAATTGCGTATAACCGATA
>CAZAJH010000010.1:0-17383 GCA_964485385.1 uncultured Flavobacterium sp. | reverse complement strand
GAGGTACCAATTGAAGTAACTAAAAACGAGTACAAAACATCTTTTTGTGTTAAAAAATACCCAATGTTACCAAATTGTTAAGAAAAGGTTTGGTTAATGTAAAAATTATTTATATGTTTGTTTCTCAATACTAATAAAAACCCCAAAATTATGAGAAAGATTCTTTTTTTAGCAATGTTGATGGTGTCTGGAATTGTTTTCAGTCAAAGTAATGAACCCGTTTTGGAAGCTGAAGGGCAATTGGTTAAAGCAACGTATTACTACGATAACGGAGCTGTTGAACAAGTAGGTTATTTTAAAGACGGTAAATTAGATGGCAAGTGGACTTCTTACGATGTAAAAGGAAATATAAAGGCTATTGCTGAGTATACGAATGGAGTAAAAACAGGAAAGTGGATGTATTATTCCAATGCTGTTTGTATCAATGAAATTGACTTTTCCAATAATCAAATCGTTGCGGTGAAAAACTTCAATCAAAATGCGTTAGCAGGAAAAAATTAATTCAGTCAAACGACTACTAAAAAAACCAGTTTTATATCGTTAAAACTGGTTTTTGTTTTTTAACACCCACATTCTTTTTTGAGTATCAAAATAAGTATTTTGATCGGGAAACTCGATGTAAAATTCGGGCTGGGAATTAACGGTGTAGTAGGGTGACAAATCCTCCTGATTGATGTACTTTGTAAAAAGCATTTTGGTTTTGTTTTCCAACTCAGCAGGTTCCATTTTCCATGTTCTAAAAGCCTCTTCATAAAAAATAACGGCTCCTTTGTTGTTTAGTTGAAGTCTTCCTACAGTTGCTGTTTTTTTGAGTTTGACACTTGGCGCTATTTTGCTTATACCAAAGTACACGTTGTTATCTTCACCTTTGAAGTAAAACAACAAATCACATTGTTTACTGCTGTTTTTATAGTATTGGTCAAAATCGGCATTGAATTTTGTTGATTCAGTTGCTCCTTTGGGCAGTCTCTCTATGTACCGTATGATTTTGTATTTGAAAGATTCTTGTTCTTTTTGAGATAAGAAGCTGTTTGGATTGATTTTTTGGGGTGAAGAATCACACGAAAGAATCACTAAAGTCAGTAATAGACAAATATATTTCATTTGAAAAATACGAAAAAGAAAAAGTCTACTCTCATTTGAATAGACTTTTTCAGTTATATCATACTATGTTAATACGCTTTCAAATTGGGTACAAATTCAGCCCAAACTGCGGTCCAATCTGAACTTCCAAAAGCACCTCTGTAGGCTGTTGAAGTAAAAAACGGATTGGACAACTTA
Organism: uncultured Flavobacterium sp.; assembly: GCA_964485385.1. Classification (GTDB taxonomy): domain Bacteria; phylum Bacteroidota; class Bacteroidia; order Flavobacteriales; family Flavobacteriaceae; genus Flavobacterium. The sequence continues at coordinate 16,102 of CAZAJH010000010.1, read as the reverse complement.
GGATGTGAAAATGAAGCTCCAGTTGTCAGTGTTCCTGCTGTAACCTCGTAACTTGGGTTGAATGGATAAAAGTTCTGTGTGTTGTTTCCGTAAAAAATAGATAGGTTTAATCCTAGCGTATTGTATATACCAGTACCAGGTGTTTCAAAATCGGTTCCAGCAACAGTAACATTTCCGTTGGCATTCCAATAGTTTTGAACATTTGTAGCTGTAGCCGTCATTCCCGTACCAACCGTAAATGTTGAAGAAGGAGCCGACATGATATTGTTTACTAAAACGCCAGTTCCATTGTTGTAGTTATCGAACACCGACTGTTGATTCATTCGAATTCCTCTAGGCATACCAACAAATACCGAGTTAGCAATTGTTAAAGCTGTTCTTCTTCTCATATCAATAGCATGTTGGTAGTTGGCATTCACACTTTGCGAATTGGTTAATCTCGGACCAATTGCGGTTAGGTTGCTAATTACGCCTTCAGTAAGCAACGCAGTGGAATTGTCATTCGGACCATTGTCTGTTTCAATGATGTTTGAGCCCGATTGATCGGCAAAAGTAGGGTAGCGCACGGCAAGAGCAAACTGTAGTTTTCCTCTGTAGCCAAAATCAATATCGTAATCGTCATCCCACATTCCGAGAGAGATTAAGTATTTGCCGTTTACAGTTCCGCCGAAAAATTCAAATCCGTCATCACCGCCGTAAGAAACTTGGCAATATTCCATGGTAGTTCCAGAACCAATCCCACCAAAAGTAATCGAGTTTGTTTCGTTGTTAGGAGTTAACTCAATACCAGCATATTCCACTCTCACGTATTTCAAAATACCTGAATTATCGTTGTCATCAGCACCGCCATAAATAACAGGAGGATTGATTCCTTCAATAGCAGGATTGGTTTGATTTACCTGAGCTTTACCCAGAATTACTAATCCGCCCCAATCGCCACGATCTCTTGATTCCGCTTTTTGGGAAGAGGTAAAAACAATAGGTTGTGATGCCGTTCCTTCGGCAATTATTTTTCCGCCTGGAGCAATAATCAAGGTGCCTTTTGATGCTTTGTCACCAAAAATAACAGAACCTGGTTCGATAGTCAACACTTTATTAGCTTGAACAAAAACCTGACCTTTGATCAAATAACGTACACCTCGAGTAAGGGTCTGGGTTTCTAAATTACCCGATAGGATTACAAAGTTTTCGGTTTCACCTTCAGTTCCAAAACTTAAATCGTCTTTTAAACAAGAAGAGAATAAACCTGAGAGTAAAAATAGTAAGATTAATTTTTTCATTTTGTATTTTTTATGAGTTGTTTTTAAAGGTTGTAAGAAAGTCCGAATGAAAACAATACGCCTCTTCTGAATGAAGAAATAGTATTGTCGTTTGAAGAGTCAATTTTGTTATCTCTATTTGAGTCTTCCATTAGTTTGAAAGGAGCGTTAATAATGTTTTGAACGCCAAGTTTTACCTTAAACTTCTCAAATTTTTTCGAGATGGTTGCGTCCAACTGATCGCGCTCAATTTCGTAATAGGTGTTGAATGCATCATCACCTACTGAGAAAATTCTGTTGCCAAAACGATTGTATATCAAATTGATTCCCAATCCTTTTTCGTCTTCATAGCCCAACGCACCGTTGATAATATAGGGCGATTGACCTTGTAAAGCTCTTTTTCTATCTTGAGATTGCGCCGCATCGCCTAAGTCTACTTCTGAGAAGATGTAGGAAGCATTTAAATTCACAGATAGTCTGCTAAGAATCGGATTCTGGGTCAATTCTTTGAACGATTTTTTTACCTCCAACTCAACACCATAGTTTACTGCACTTTTTGCATTTTTAAAATTAAAAGAAGGGTCTTCGGCAGTTCTTTGGATAATTTGCTCGATAGGGTTATCAAACTTTTTGTAGAAACCACCCACAGAAATTGTTTCTCCTTTGTTAGGATACCACTCGTATCTAAAATCAATATTGTCAATGGTAGCGACTTCCAAATCTTCGTTACCAAATTTTAATACTTCGTATTCGAAATCGTAAAATAAGAAAGGCGCAATTTCTCTAAATTCAGGACGGTTTACAGTTCTTGAATACGCTAATCTAAGTAACGATTTCTCGTTAAAATTGTAACCAATATTTAGCGAAGGCAAAACAGAAGTAACTGGATTGTCTACAGCAACTGGATTTCCGTTTGAAAAAGCACGAAGTTGTTGGGTGTTATTTTCTAAACGAACACCAACATTAATATCAAATTTGCCCAGCGGAATTTCAGAATTAATATATCCTGCTAGTAAGGTATTGTCTGCTTTGTATGAATCGTCTGGTTTTGTTCCTTCTTCTAAAACCCAGCCATCTTGGTTGTTGATGTTTTCATTGCTAAAAATAGTGGAAAGTGGCAAATTGCGTAATTCGTCTTTTCTAGCGGCTGTCAAATAATCTTTTAGGATGTAAGACACATACCTCGATTTGAAAATTCTGAATTTGTAATCGGCTAAATAACCAACTTTGATTTTTATGGGCGCAAATTCTTCTTCATTAGTATCTCTGTTGATGGTGTACGTATAATTAACACCGTTGTTGGCACTAAATTCTCTTAAATTACCATAGTATCTTCCTGAAAATAAGTTTGATGAAGAAGGATCTTGAAAGGTATAATTTGCTTCTGGCGTAGCCACATCACGAAAAGTTCTAAATCGACGCAAATCGGGTTCGTTTTCTTCAATGTAGTTGTAACCAATTACCCAATCTAAATTGTTTGAACTGTTGAATTTGTGATCGCCATTCAGTTGACCCATATAAATGCTTCTGCTTTTGTACCCATACAAATAGTTTTTTAACGCATTGTTGGCTTGTTGATTGAAGTTGATTCCCTCTCGAATGGTCGTTTCGTTTTCACCAATCTGATTAAATAAATTTTTGAAAGTGAATTTTGATTTGGCTGTTTTAAACATCCAGTTTGATAATACAGTAAAACGCACTTCTTGTTGAAAGGTCTGGTCGTTAAATACAAACCAGTCGGTTGGCCTGCTTTCACCAGCATTGAGAAAGTTGTATCTTCTAAAACTTCTATCATAGGTTTGATAGTTGGTCGAATAACTCAACGCATTAACGGTATACAATTTATTGGAACCAAGTTTGATCTTTCTTCCCAAACTCAAACCAAAACTACTGTCTAAAAAAGCTTCAGATTTGTTGGTATCGAAGTTGTTGGGTAACGAACGAGCGGCGTCAACTCTCAATTGAGAAGTGGCTGCACTATTATTCAATTGGGTAGTAGTTGGAAAAGAGGATGGCAGTGGTCTGAAATTTTTATCAAACCCTAAGAAATCAGTATCTGAGCCTTCCGATTGAAAGTAATCTTGAAATGAAGTTCCTGTTCTGTAGCCAAAATTCACATCTATTTTGGTAAAATCGGTAGTACTTTCGATGGTATTCAAACCAATTACACCACCAGCAAAATCACCTGGTTTGTCAGCACTTCCGGTTTTATAAATCATCATTTTGTCGAGCAATCCTGTTGGAACTAAATCAAAAGAGAATGTTCTTTTGTCAATTTCGGTACTTGGAGCCAATGAACCGTTGATAAGCACATTGTTGTATCTTTCACTCAAGCCACGTATCATTACAAATTTACCATCTACAATTGTGGTTCCGGGTACACGCTGAATCGCCTGAGCCGCATTTCCATCAGTACCTTTCGACATTTGTTCAGCGCTTATAGCATTAACTACTTGTTTGGCTTCTTTAATTTCGAGCATAACAGCAGTTTCTGTATTTCGCTTTTTAACGCTTTTAATTACTACGTCTTCTAGTTTGTATCCACCAGAGCCCAACGCTACATTCAATTCAATACTTTCTCCAGCTTTTATTTTGATCGGTTTTTCGATACTCTCGTATCCAACAAAACTAAAAACTACAGTATAATCTCCGGGCGATAGTGATAAAGCGTATTCTCCTCGATCATTGGTAGTTACTCCTGTAGTAGTGCCTTTTATAGAAGCATTGGCAAATGCAAGCGGAATATTGTTTGCTTCTTTGTCTGTAATGACCCCTTTAATTGTTCCCTTACTTTGAGCAAAACCGAGAGCAGCTACAAACAAGGTAAATAATAGTAGTTTGATTTTCATCAGTGTGTTGATTTAATTTTGTGGCAAAGTAACTACTACAATGTAAAGTTCAAGTTAGTTGTGTTTTATGATTGTGTATGCAAAATATTACCTAAATGTTAAGATATTAAATTATGGTTAAGTCATTATTTCGAAGATATATATGCGTATATTTACACTCACAAAGCAGCTAATTTTTTGCGCTAATGAAGAAAAAAGAAATCAAAATTTTATTGGTCGATGACGAACAAGATATCTTAGAAATTGTAGGATACAACTTGTCGCAAGAAGGATATAAAATAGTGACCGCTTCCAACGGAAAAGAAGCCATCGCCGTGGCTAAAAAAGAGTTGCCGCAATTGATAATTATGGATGTGATGATGCCCGAAATGGACGGAATGGAAGCTTGTGAAAACATCCGAAAAATACCCGAACTAGCCCATGTAATTATTACCTTTCTAACGGCTCGAAGCGAAGATTACTCACAAGTAGCAGGCTTTGACGCTGGTGCAGATGATTACATCGCTAAGCCTATCAAACCCAAATTGTTGGTAAGCAAAGTAAAAGCGCTTTTACGCCGTTTGAAAAGCGAAACGGTCTCGGCCGAAACTATTTCAATAGGAGGCATCGAAATCAATCGGGAAGAATACAAAATTGTAAAAGACAACATCGAAATTATTTTACCAAGAAAAGAATTCGAACTTTTTCATCTTTTAGCCTCAAAACCCGGAAAAGTATTCAAACGAGAAGAAATATTAGATAAAGTTTGGGGCAATGAAGTAATTGTAGGTGGTAGAACCATTGATGTACATATCCGAAAATTGCGCGAAAAAATTGGCGAAGATTTATTTAAAACCATTAAAGGAGTAGGGTACAAATTTGAGGCATAGTTTTTCGTGTTTTCTAAAGTTGTTTGTACTTTTGTGATTTATTGCCTTACTACTTATCAATGGGAATTATTTTCAAGAAATCGTATCGTTTTGCTTTTGTCTCATCATTCTACATAACCCTTTTTACATCTGGTTTGTTGTCGGTGTTATTGTATTATTTTTTTGTTTTTTCTTGGAATTTTTGCCTTTTATTTTCTTTTCTCACCTACGTTTTCTCATTTTTTGTTTTACAGTACCGCGTGGAACATTTCATTTATCGCAGGGTAAAAAAGATCTATGATGATGTTTCGCTACTCGATTCGGCCACCTTGCGGAGTAAAGCCATTACAACAGATATGGCAACTTTAACCCGAGAAGTAAAAAAATTCGCCACCGATAAAAAACTCGAAATTGAAAACCTAAAGGTTCGCGAAGAATACCGTCGTGAGTTCATGGGAAATGTGTCGCACGAATTAAAAACACCACTTTTTACGGTTCAAGGTTACATTTCAACTTTGCTTGGAGGTGCTATGAAAGACAAGGAATTGCGCAAAAAGTACCTCGAACGAGCCGAAAAAGGAGTTGAACGATTGATTTATATTGTGGAAGATTTAGATATGATATCGAAATTGGAAATGGGCGATTTGAACCTCGATTTTTCCAAGTTTAATATCGTCGAATTGATTCAAAATGTTTTTGATTTGCTCGAAATGCAAGCCGATAAAAAGAACATAATTCTGATGTTTGATCGCAAATACAGTAAACCCATCATGGTGCGTGCCGATCAGGAAAAAATCCAACAAGTACTCACTAATTTGATTGTAAATTCGATCAAGTACGGTAAAGAAAACGGCACCACAGAAGTTACAATTGAAGATTTAGTAAAAGGAAAAATTATCATTCGTATTCGTGACAATGGTGAAGGTATCGAAAAAAATCATATTCCACGCTTATTTGAACGATTCTTCCGAGTAGACAAAAGTGGCGCGCGAAGCGAAGGCGGTTCAGGACTCGGTCTTTCCATTGTGAAGCACATTATCGAAGGCCACAACGAGAAAATTTATGTAGAAAGCGAATTTGGTAAAGGTTCCGAATTTTCATTCACCCTCGAAAAGCAAGAATAAATTAGCCCAGTTGGTTTCCGATTGTAGTCGGGGCAAACCCGGATAAACGCTCACGGCACTCATATTACTCCATTTAAAACGCTCTTGCTTGCATGAAGGTAAAAAGCCGTCATGTTTGTATTTTTTAGCGAGGTATTCTTGTTCGAATTGACCTGGAGTTGGGATTAAAAAAGCTTTTTTTTCTAACCTAACCAAATCCATAATGGTCGTGTAACCCGAACGACAAAGCACTATTTCACTTTCATTAAAAGTGGTTTCTAATTCTTCGCTTTGCATAAAATTGTAGAACGTGATGGTTCCAATTTTTTCTTTTTTTTGCTCAGCTTCCACCTTTCCTTTTACAAAAACAATTTCTTCTTTACTACCTGTAAGCTCTTTGATTAGTTTTTCTTCTAAAAGAGTTCGTTGGGGTTCCGGACCCGATAGCAAAACCATTACTTGGTATTGGATGGGCTTGTTTTTTTTCGCTAGACGACTCAAAACACCAATATACTTGACATTTAAATCGGTGTCTTTCAAATGACCCAGTTGTCCTGATAAATTTTGAATTCCATCCACATCAGGTACCCAACATTCGGTAAATTTCCGGATAAAAAACTGATGCAATTTACTCGAAATCCATGTAGTTTTTCCCGATAAAACAGTCAATTGATGTGTAATAAATACTGAAGGGATTTTTTTGCTGCGAACACCCAATCGGTTGTCCGAAATGATACCAACCAAATCGTATTGCTTTACCCAATTTTTGACCACCTGTTTTTCTTCGATGATAGCTTGTATTGTTTTAGGGCTATTTTTGATTAATTTCCATTTGAAATTCTCCCCTTTTTTTGCATATTCAATATGGTACGATGGCAATTCCAACACGGTCAAATGCGGGAATTCTTTTTGTAGTAAAAGTAGGGCACTGCCATCGCTGGCCAAAATAGGAGTAAATCCATGCTCTTCCAACTTTTTTATAATCGGAATACAACGAGTGGCATGACCCAATCCCCAATTTAAAGGCGCAACCAAGATGTTTTTACTCATTTTATTTCTGAATTATACTGATGAATTGTTCAGCCAATTTGTTCTCGTATTCAAAATCCAATTCCTCTTCCATAGGAATAGTATGTGCAGCATGTTGGTATATTTTCCATTTCTTATTTTGGTATTCCAACGAAGTCAAATTTTCAATCCAATCCCCAGAGTTTAAATATACAGTTTTTCCGTGATTGTTTGTAATGGTTTGTATTTTGGGTTCATGAATGTGTCCACAAATTACATAGTCATACTTTTTTTCGATGGCAATATCCGTACAAATTGTTTCAAAGTTGGATATGAATTTTACGGCAGCTTTTACGTTACTTTTGATTTTTTTGGAGAGCGAATAGGGTTCTTTATTCATTTTAATCAACATCCAATTGACCAATCGGTTGATGAGAATTAAAATATCGTAACCCCAACCGCCCAATTTAGCTAACCATTTGGCATGATGAATAGACGTATCAAAAACATCTCCGTGAAAAATCCAGGCTTTTTTACCGTCTAGTTCGAGCACCAATTTGTTCAGTAAACTAATATTACCCAAGTGAACATCTGTAAATTTTCGCAGCATTTCATCGTGATTGCCAGTGAGGTAATAAATTTTGGTGCCTTTGGTACTGAGTGAAATGATTTTTTTAATTACTTTTAAATGACTGGGCGGAAAATACGATTTTCGAAATTGCCAAATATCGATAATGTCACCATTTAAAATCAACGTTTTGGGTTTGATTGACGACAAATAGTCGAGTAATTCTTTGGCATGACAGCCAAATGTTCCCAAATGCACATCGGAAATCACAACTACTTCAACAACTCTTTTTTTCAAAATAAAAGTTTTAACAAAGCAAAGGGTTTTGTCTGATGTTAAGGTTATAGAAACATTATGAAAAGTTTATTTGTGTTGGGTTAAATTTGTGTAGTTTTGCCGAAAATTTACCAAAAGTGGGAAGTAAGAATAAACTCAAAAGATTCAAAGAAAACGAAACCTTTCAAAATGTATTTCAACCTACTCGAGAAGAAGTAGTTAGCGATAGTTTTCCGTTGAAAGGAAAATGGAATACAGATTTTTTTAAGAATTCCAATCCAATTATTATTGAGTTAGGTTGTGGCAAAGGCGAGTATTCTGTTGGCTTGGCCGAGCGAAATCCAAATGCCAATTACATCGGAATCGACATCAAAGGAGCTCGTTTTTGGCGTGGTGCAAAAACAGCGGTAGACAATGGTTTGCACAATGTGGCTTTTGTTCGCACCCAGATCGAATTGATTCAACACATTTTTGCTCCGCAGGAAGTAGACGAAATCTGGATCACGTTTCCCGATCCGCAAATCAAGTACAAACGCACCAAGCACCGCATGACCAACTCGGCTTTTTTAAAAATGTATAAAACCATCTTACAACCCGATGGTGTGGTTAATTTAAAAACCGACAGCGAGTTTATGCATGGCTATACATTAGGATTGTTGCATGGCGAAGGGCATGAAGTGTTGTATGCCAACCACAATGTCTACAAAAATGAAGGTGCTCCAGCGGAAGTAACTGAAATTCAAACGTTTTACGAGAAACAATATTTGGAAATTAACAAAGCAATTACGTATATTCGTTTTAAAATCAAATAACCGATTAGCCACCATAGTGTGTTTAGCAAATAACTAAAAACACTGCAAACTCATTACATTTTGACTATTGTCCTTCCTTTCTTTTACGGCTTTATGGCAGCATTTATTGGCGTTTTTCCACCAGGATTAATCAATATGACGGCCGCTAAAGTAAGTATTACCGATGGAAGAAAACGCGCCATGATGTTTGTTTTGGGCGCTTCGGTTATCGTCTTTTTTCAAACCTACATTTCGGTTTTATTTGCCCAATACATCAACCAACATGCTGAAGTTGTAGTGCTATTCAGAGAAATTGGCCTGGTTATTTTTGTTGCGTTAACGGTTTATTTTCTCTTTTTTGCCAAAGCTCCTGACTTAAGAAAGCAAGAAAAACTCCAGCTTAAAAGTAAGCGCAGTCGCTTTTTTATGGGTATGTTGATTTCGGCACTTAATTTTTTTCCTACACTGTATTACGCCTTTGTCAGTATTACGTTGGCTTCATACAAGTTATTTGTTTTCGATTCGAGTTCAATTAATAGTTTGGTGATCGGAATTGTAGTGGGTTCGTTTACGGTATTTTATTTTTATGTGGTATTTTTTGAACGATTAAAATCAAAAACCGAATTTTTAATCCAGAACATGAATAAAATGATTGGCATTATTACGGGAATTGTCTCTATCATTACTTTTATTAATGTACTGAAATACTACTGGTAATGGAAGAGCATTTCTTTGAACGCGTGTATCAAATTGCCCGACAAATTCCAGAAGGAAAGGTAACCTCGTATGGTGCTATAGCCAAAGCCCTGGGTGCAGCGCGATCAGCTCGTATGGTTGGTTGGGCAATGAATGCTTCGCACAATTTAGAAGACGTTCCTGCGCATCGCGTGGTGAATCGAAACGGAATGTTAACAGGCAAACACCATTTTGACGGTACTCATTTGATGCAACAACTTCTCGAAAACGAAGGTGTAAAAGTAATTGATAATCAAATTGTTGATTTTGAAAAGCACTTTTGGAATCCCAGTGCCGATTTATAGCGGATTCATTTTTTTTGAAATGTATTCGTAAGATTACCAATCATTCCATTAAGCACAAAATAAAAGTTGTTGAATCTGGGTTCTGTTGATGAATCAAGTAACCGCCATGCGCTTCAACAATATGCTTTGATAAAGTCAGGCCAATCCCAGCACCTTCCTTTCGAGTGGTAAAAAAAGGAAGAAAAATTTTGTCTTCAATTTCTTTCTCAATTCCTCTTCCTGAGTCAGAGATGGTAATGAAAAACCGTTTCTCTTTCGATTCTGCCGAAATTACAATCTGCTTTTGTTCAACTTCTTCTAAGGCATACATACAATTGGTCAATAAGTTAATCAAAACTTGCTCCATTTGTTGCGCATCAATCATCAACCAACGTTGAAAATGTATCGAATTAGTCACCTGAATTTTTCCTTTTTTGAATAAAGGATTCATGATTTGTAAGCTGCTTTCGATGAGTTGAGAAATTTCTGTTTTTTCTTTTTTGGGTGAAGGCAACATGGCTAGTTTTCGGTAGCTTTCCACAAATTGCTGTAGGTGATTGCTTCTAGTAAGCATGGTAGTCACACTTTCTTTCATGTCTTCCAAATCATCTGGAGTAAGTGATTCTTGTTGTACTAATTCATGCAAATTTTGCGATAATGAACGGATTGGCGTCAGCGAATTGAGCAATTCGTGAGAAATGACTTTCATCAAGTTGACCCACGCTTCCTTTTCTTTTTTTTCAATCACTTTTTGAATGCTATCCAACACAATGATGTAGTATTCTTGATTGAAGATTTTGCTCGTTGAGGTTTGTAATACGAAAGTTTGAGTGTCCTGTTGGTTAACTCGTATCTGCACAGAAGTTTTCATTTCTTCAAATCCTCTTTGTTCAATAAGATGGCATAATGAAGGCAACTGGTTTTTCAAGTACTGCCATTGGGATACTTTGGGAACTTCAAAGTGTTTTGAAAAGTAATCGTTCATCAAAAAAACCGTCCAATCGGTGCTGTCTTTTTGTAGAATCACAATTCCGGTTTCAATGGTATTGAGAATGGAGCGGTAGATGATGTCTCTGGAAAGGTATTCGTTTTTAGTCGTTTTTAATCGTTCATATAATTCAAAAAGACTTTTGTAATTTTCATGCGATTGGTGTTTGGAAAAATCAGCAGAAAAGTCATCTTGTAGTATGGATTGGATGGTTTTGTCGTAAAACAGAAAAGTATTTTTAATGAAAAAATGAAGTTCCAAAATCAACACAACCAGTAGTACAAATACAAAAATAGTAGTGTATATCAAGTGGTTTCTGAATAGAAAAAAACAGGTCAGAACAGTAGTCAGAATGATACACAGCCGAAAAAAAATAGCGTTACTTCGTTTCATTGTTAAGATGGTATTTTTCCATTCTGCGATACAAAGCAGCACGAGATAATCCTAGTTCCTCTGCCGACTTGCTGATGTTGTAATTGTTTTTAGCTAAAACCCGTTCAATGGTGTTTTTTTCTACGTCCGATAATTGAATGTCATCACTACTGTTGAAATGCGGAATAATTTCTTCCAAATCCAAATCGGCTATCTTAATACAATTGTTTTCACACAAAATCACAGCGCGCTCAATACGATTTTCCATTTCACGAATGTTTCCATTCCAAGCGTGTCTGTCCATTTGTATCAAGGCTTTTTCGTCAAATACAATTTCGTTCCGCTGGTATTTATCTCTCATTTTTTGGAGTAAAAATGTAGCCAACGGAATTAGGTCTTCTTTTCGATTGCGCAAAGGAGGAAGTACAATTTCTACTGTGTTAATGCGGTAGTATAAATCTTCTCTGAAGTTTTTTAGTTGTACTTCCTCTTTCAAATTCAGATTTGTAGCTGTAATGATTCGAACATTTAGTGTTCGCGGTTTTGATTCGCCCAATCGAGTGACGGTTTTGGTTTGAATAACCTGAAGTAATTTGGATTGCAAATGGAGTGGAACATTGCCAATTTCATCCAAAAAAAGCGTTCCATTTTGAGCAATTTCAAATCGCCCAGGAGTATCCATCTTAGCATCTGTAAAAGCACCTTTGGCATAACCAAACAATTCACTTTCAAAGATAGATGCGTTGAGTGAACCCAGATCAACATGAATAAAGGCCTGGTTTTTTCGTTCGGATTGCTGATGAATATGATGGGCTAAAACCAATTTTCCTGTTCCGTTTTCACCTAAAATAAGAACGTTAGCATCTGTTTTTGCTACTTTATTAGCCAAATCATAGGCTTTGGTAATCGCTTTTGAATTGCCAATAAAAAAAGAAGTTGTGCTGCTATTTGTATGGACTTTTTTGAGTTCTTTGCGGCTTTCGTGTACCGCAGATTTAACGATTTTCACTAGTTTATCGTTGTCCCAAGGTTTTAGGATATAATCAAAGGCACCTAATTTTAATCCTTCCACAGCTGTTTCAACCTTGCCAAAAGCAGTCATTAAGATTACTGTAGTTCTAGGCGAAAGAGTTCGGATTTCCCTCAACAAATACAAACCTTCTCTACCGTCTTCAAAACCAATACGGTAATTCATATCTAATACCACCACATCAATCTCGTTTTCGGCCAACAATCGAACAATATTTTTCGGATTGTTGAGCGTATGTATCGTTTCAAAATGTTTTTTCAAAAGCATTTTAGCCGCAAAAAGGATGTCTTCTTGGTCGTCTATGATCAAAACAGTAGCGTTGGTTTTTTTCATAAGTGTTCGGTTTTGAACAAAGTGTGTTCGAAAGTGAACACCTCTACAAATCAGTTGCGAATACAAGTTTGAAAATCAGCGTTTTACAAATCTTTAAATACTGGCACAAAATTGCTACAACATCAGTAAAATCAATGCAATGGACACGCTCATCAATCGTAAAAATAACAAAAAAAAATATCTACTAATAGGTTTGCCAATTTTTTTAGTATTGGCGTATTTTGTGTTCAGTTCAGTTACCAAAAAAAGGACTTACAATGTCAAAAAATCAGAGTTGGCCATCAAAACGGTTACCCAAGATTTTTTTGAAGATTTTATGGTTTTTCAAGCACGAGTTGAACCCATAAATTCGATTCTAGTAAACATAATTGAAGGGGGATCGGTACAAGAAATATATGTAGGCAATGGCGATCAGGTTGTTCAAGGTCAGCCTCTGGCTCGATTGTACAACCCGAATTCAGAATTGAATTACATGCAACAAGAAACGGCAATTATCGAACAAATCAACAATCTAAATAAAGCCAAACTGGATTTACGTAATCAAGAATTGAATTTAGCCAAAGATCTAATTGCGATTGAGCACGATTTTTTGGATGCCAAAAACGAATTGGATTTGAATAAAAAATTGTACGAACAAGAAATTTTGTCCAAAAATGACCTTCAAAAAACGGAAGAAAATTTTCGGTTTCAGAGTGAGCGCATGAAAATCATCAAGCAGAGCATAACCAAAGAAAAACAAGCCAATGCTATGCAAATCGCTCAACTCAATCCATCCATTGCGATTATGGAAAAAAGCTTGTCTATTTTACGGAACAACAAACGAAATTTTCTAGTAACAGCACCGCTTTCAGGAAGATTGTCCTCGTTTGAACCCGTACTCGGACAAACATTTCAGCAAGGTCAAACCTTGGGTAAAATTGATGTGATGAAAGGCTACAAATTATTGGCAGACGTGGATGAGTTTTATTTGTCAAAAGTGGTTCAAGGTCAGAAAGGAACGGTTGATTTTAATGGTAAAGTAGTGCCCGTTCAAATAGCCAAGGTTATTCCGGAAATAAAAAATGGTCGTTTTCAAGTTGAGCTGCATTTTGCAACCGATGAACTGCTCGATTTAAGGCAAGGGTTGAGTTTTAGTGTACGCTTGAGTTTGTCCGAAAAAACCAAATCGATGGTACTCTCTAAAGGGAGTTTCTATCAAGAAACGGCTGGAAAATGGATTTTTGTAGTCAACGGAACTAAAGCAACACGTAAAAAAATTAAATTAGGTAGAGAAAACCCACTGTATTACGAAGTGTTGGAAGGTCTCAAAGTAGGCGATAGTGTTGTTACTTCATCGTATGATGATTACAAAGAAGTAGAGCAATTGCATCTCGAATAGCAATCAAAAAACGAATAGTTATGATAAAAATCGAAAAAATTTCAAAAGTTTTCAGAACGGAAGAAGTGGAAACTAAAGCACTCAATCAAGTAAACCTAACAATTGAACAAGGTGAGTTTGTGACCATTATGGGGCCGTCAGGAAGTGGAAAATCGACTTTGCTCAATATAGTGGGTTTGCTCGACAGTGCCACAAGTGGAAGTTATCAACTCATGCAACAAGAAATGGTGCATTTGAAAGAACAGGTTAAATCGAAAATCAGAAAGCAAAAAATTGGATTTATTTTTCAAAATTTTAACCTAATTGATGAGTTGTCGGTGTATGAAAACATCGAATTGCCATTGATTTACAACAATGTACCTTCTTCAGAGCGCAAGAAAAAAGTGGAAGCTTTGGTCGAACGGTTGGGGATTTCTCATCGGTTGAAGCATTATCCACAACAACTTTCTGGCGGACAACAGCAAAGAGTAGCCGTAGCTCGGGCATTGATCAACGATCCCCAAATTATTCTAGCCGATGAACCTACGGGAAATTTGGATAGTAAGAACGGAAATGAAGTGATGGAGTTGTTGACAGATTTACATGCCAACGGCGCCACTATTCTGATGGTGACGCATTCGGACTACGATGCTTCATTTTCTCAAAAAACGATTTTTATGAAAGACGGAATGATTCTTTCTGAAAAAAATAACAGCAAAAATGTCGACGTTTTTGTTTCCTAAAATCATCACATCATCATCAAAAAACGAACGGTTATTATGTTAAAAAATTGGATAAACATTTTCTTATACCACTTCAGAAACAATATGTTTTTTACGACGCTAAATATTGTTGGTCTAAGTATGGGTATTGCGGGGTTAATCTTTGCTATTTTATATTGGAATGATGAGCAAAGTTACAACGCTTGGAATCCTGAAAAGGATAAGGTTTTTCAAGTAATAGTAGATATTGGTGATCAAACAATTTGGTCATCTATGCCCGAACCTGTGGGCGAATTGATAGCTGCTGAGCCTGAAATAGACCAATATTGCTATTCGGATGGGTGGTATCATTCGGATGTGTTTTACTACGGAAACAAAAAAGAAATTGTAGAAAAAGTATACCAGACACAAGAAAATTTTTTTTCCTTTTTTCCTTTCGAATTTAAATACGGAAACCCCAAAACAGCTTTAAAAGAAAATACGATTGTACTTTCAGAATCAACGGCCGAGCGGTTATTTGGTGTCGAAAACCCCATGGGAAAGAGAATTCGCATCGACCAAAAAGAACACACCGTAACAGGAGTATATCAAATCAAGGGTAATTCGTCAATTGCTCCCCAGGCCGTAGTGTCAAATTTGAAGTGGCGATTAGAAGAAAATAAAGGGCAATGGGGCAATTTCAATTTTACGTTATTATTGAAACTAAAGTCGCCCAAAGACTCGGCTGTTGTGGCCAAAAAATTGAACCGTCTTTTTTATGTCAATCGCACGTTGCATTGGGCCAAAGAAGAAGGGATTTCTCCAGAAGAATACATCAAAAAATACGGTCTAAATAGAATCATGATCGAACCCATTTCAACGGCTCGATTGCATTCTCGGGTTGATGGTCATCCTGAAGGCAAAGGGAATTATCAGTTTTTGATGATTATGATGGGCTTGTCGGTATTGATTTTGGTGTTGTCAATTGTCAATTACGTAAATCTATCAACGGCCAACGCATTAAAAAGAGCCAAAGAAGTCGGAATTCGTAAAATAATTGGCGCATCAAAAGCAAATATTGTTTTTCAGTTTTTGTTTGAAACGATTGTTATTACCATCATTGCTATTTTACTCTCTTTGGTGATTGTTGAACTTTCTTTACCCTATTACAATGAGTTTTTAGGAAAAAAACTGATGATTCACAGCAGTCAATTTTACGTTCAATTGATTATCATATTTTTGGTAACGGTCCTTTTGGCTGGAATCTTTCCTGCTATCTATGTGGCCAATTTCGAATCAATAAAAGTAATCAAAGGGAGTTTTGATCGAAGCAAAAGCGGAATTTGGATTCGAAATGGGATGTTGATTCTACAATTTGCTATTGCCGCTTTTTTTATCATAGGGTCTTACATTGTTTACGAGCAAATTAACTATTTTTCTAACAAAGATTTAGGATTTAAAGCGGAACAAGTTATTCAGATAAATTACAATAACACCTACAATTGGCGTGAGGAAGGATTCAGAGAAAAGTTGTACTCACGCTATCATTTGATTAAGCATGAGATTCAAAAAATAAAAGGAGTTAAAAAGGTATCTACAG
>CAZAJH010000009.1:0-18147 GCA_964485385.1 uncultured Flavobacterium sp. | reverse complement strand
AAGTCCTAAATAGTGAAGTTCTGCACGCCGGCCGGTTGATCGAGACGTGCGATGAATGGAAAGTGAATGGAGGAAGGAGGGCACAAAAGAGCGCGTTCTTGAGTCTTCTAAAATAACAACAAAAGCTTATTCATTTGATTATCCTATTTTGTTGATTACCGTTTCTGAAGTAAACTACTTTTTTTAAATCCTTTTTAAAAGTATTTCCAATTTTCTATGAAAAAAAAACTACTTTTTCTATCTCTTTTTGTAGCGACAACTCTGTGTGCCCAAAAAGGTCTTGTTAGAAACACTCCTGCTTACAAGAAAATGATGTACGATAATCGCATCAACTTTTATACGGTTTGTGATTCGGCCGAAGCGTATTTCAAAACTATTGATAAAGAAAAAAAAGGTTCGGGATACAAGCCTTTTTTGCGTTGGAAACATGAAAACGAATCCAAATTTGCGCCCACTGGTAATCGAATGGTTGATTACGAAATGCCATACAAAGAATACATTCGAATTCAGAAGGAAGAGCAAAACAGTAATCAATCGAGACTTTTTGAAACGGGAGGTTGGCGCTCTTTAGGACCTGACAATATAACTACGATATCTGGTCATTATTCTGCGGGACTAGGTAGAGTTGAGTTTGTTGAAGTCAATAAAAATAATGACCAACAACTCTACCTTGGCTCTCGAAGTGGTGGTTTGTGGAGAACCAACGATGGTGGTGCCACTTGGTTACACAACACCGATTATTTACCAGCCTCGGGTGTCAATGCAATTGCAGCGAAACCCCAAAATTTTGATGAAGTATTAATAAACGTTCGTAATGCTGGAAACGGAACCTCGATGGGTATTTATAAATCTACCGATGGTGGAATGACTTTTACCCCCACCGCTTTTATTCCTGTTACTGTCGGATATGGTGGGCTGGGATCAAATTTTAAGGTCTACACTATACAATACCATCCTACCATACCCAATTTGGTTTTTGTTGGTACTAGTCAAGGATTGTATCGCTCAACCGACAACTTACAAACGTGGACGAGGCAAATCATTGGTGGTGATGTACTTGATGTTGACTTTCATCCCACCAATAGCAACATCATCTATATTTACGATGAGTATTTTGCAGCCAACAAAAATAAAGTACTAAAATCTATAGATTTAGGCATTACGTATATTGGTTTTACAGATCTTCCAGGCAATAATAATGAAAGAATCAAAATTTCTGTATCATCAACTTGCCCTGATTGTGTTTTTGCTTCGTCTGACAATGGTATTTGGAAATCAACAGATGCTGGTGTAACCTACACAACCATACAAAACCCACCTCCAACTGGTGTTTCACTATGGCAAGCCATGCCAAATGATATGGATAATACAAAAATTGTTTGTGGCTATGTTGATTTATTTCGAAGTACTGATAGTGGTGCTACTTTCAACCAATGTACCTATTGGTATTTAAATGACACCAATGGCGTTGGTAATTTGCAAGAACGTTACAACACCGCTACCAATTACATTCATGCTGACACTAACTATTTAGATTGTGTTAATGGTATATTTTACTCGTGTTCGGATGGTTTTTTATCTAAATCAACAGACAATGGTTTGACGTGGCAAAAACTGAGTTTAGATGTTGGAATAAGAGAGAATTACTGTGTCGGAACCTCACAATCTAATACTCATATCTCAATATGTGGCTCACAAGACAATGGAACGTCTATAAAAAAGGAAAGTGGTTGGATTGAAGCATTTGGCGCTGATGGTATGGAAGGAATTGTAATGCCATTAAACCCGAACTACATGATTGGTAGTACTCAAAATGGAGGTCGAGGGAGGTATATTGACGGAGCAGGTTACAACCGAACAGGGATTACACCTCCTGGCCAAGTGGCTTCTTGGGTGGCACCACTTGTTTTCGACCCGAACAACCAAATGACCGTGTTTTCATTTGGAACAAAAGTGCATAAAAGCACCGACTTTGGAACAACATGGACTGACTTAGGCACACCAACAACACTTGGAGGTACCATAGAAACAGCAGCAATAGCGGAAAATAACAGCAATGTGATGGTGGTTACAAAAGGAAGTGCCATCGCACTGACCACAGATGGTGGAATAACATTTTCAAATATAAAAAACGGTCTCCCCAACAATACGATTACTGATGTTGCATTTAGTCCAACTAATGATGCGATCATAATTGTTACCTATGACAGTTATCAAAACAATGGTCAAAAGATATTCATGACCACTAATTTTGGGGCATCTTGGCAAAACATAACTTATAATTTAGGGAATATGCCCATTTATTGCGTAACCATTGATCACACTAGCGAAACTACTATTTATGTTGGTGCAGCAATCGGAATATACTCCAAACCGCTAAGCGGATCTTCATGGCTTTTGTACAATCCAAATCTGCCAAACGTAGCGATTGAAGATTTGGAAATCAACTATGGTTCAAACACTATCAAAGCAGCTACTTGGGGAAGAGGACTATGGGAATATTCATTGGCAAATCGCCACAATTATCCTGCAATTGTAAACACATCGATTACTAATCCTCCAACTTTTACCGTACCTAAATCAACCATGCCTCAATATGTGACATCTGAAATCGTGTATTCAGGAGAATTAACCAATGTGCAAGTGGTATGGGCAATAAATACCCCTATTTTTACATCAAGTAATGCTATTACGATGTCATTAATCAATGGAAATACCTGGCGTTCAGATGCTCCACTACCCGATTTTCCCGAAGGAACCAAAGTATTTTTTAAAGTACTAGCAACTGGTTCAAACAATGACACAACCGAAACGTATAAGTTTATGTACCAACTCAAACCCTATGAGATTTGTGCTGCTAGTGGAGAAAACAACAACGGTGCACTTTGGATGACTAGCTTTTCATGTGCTGGTACTACCAACGGTCCTACCGCCTACAACGCTTATACGCTCTATCCGAATTTGGTCTTTACACTTACCAAAGGACTTACATACACAGCAACTGGAAATTTTAACCAATCGTGGAGCTCAAATGATTTTATTGTTTGGATTGACTATGATAATGATGGAGAGTTTCAAGTGAACGAACGGGTAGTATTAGACAATAATACAGGAAATGCTGGCTCTGGTAGCTTTACCGTTCCGCTATCTGCTGTGGAGGGAAATGTGAGAATGCGCGTCCGATTGGGTTACTGGGGCAATTACTCCACAGCTTGCGGCACAACTTTGGGCGAAGTGGAAGACTATATTGTGAAAATAATTCCACCCAATACCTCATTGGTAGCGCAACTGAACTTAGAGGGATACTATGACACAAACACCCATTCTATGAGGCCTGTAAAGGCAAATCAAGGTCAAGGATCTAATGCAACTGATGTTGATGATGTTACCATTGAGTTGAGAAATCCAACTACTTTTTCTGTAGAATCATCATCAACAGCTACATTACAAACCAATGGTACGGTAACGGCGATTTTTACACCAGCTATCAATGGTATGTTTTACTTGGTTGTAAAGCACCGCAATTCCATACAAACGTGGAGTGCATCGCCCATTATGGTAACTTCATTTACACCACTGTATAATTTTAGATCCAAAGCCAACAGTGCCTTTGGCAGCAACCTACGTGAGGTGGAATCTGGTGTTTGGGCTATTTTTTCGGGTGATCTCAATCAAGATGGTAATATTGACAACTCTGATTACTCTTTGTGGGAATTTGATGCCAATAATTTTGCATTTGGAAATTTTGCTTCTGACTTAAATGGCGATGGTAATGTAGACAATACCGATTATTCGATTTGGGAGAACAACTCCAACGAATTTGTATCTGTTATCGCTCCTACGTTTTAATTCAAATTCTTGGTACAATAAATCGAGAGAAGGAACTATTTAACAATAAAAAAATGCCAAGTTATACAACTTGGCATTTTAACCAACTTAACTAAAAAAACTAAAATTTAGAACTACTTAAATTTTATCTAGAATGTAACATTAGGTGTTGGTTGTATTATAAAACTTTTTTCCAAATCTTCCACCACTTTTTTCTTTCGAATCGGGGCAATATTGATTGTAAACTACCTTCACCATTGGGAAATAATATATCTCCGCTTCCGCTCACATCGTAAAAACCAACCTGATGCTTTTCAGCTAACTCCAGCATCGTTGAATAAGCCTTCTCGGCTACAGACCATCTAAAAGCGGCATAAATTACATCTCTCCCTATAGCATAATCAGTAGTGAATTCACTTTCTAATTCTTCTATACTTTGGGGTGAGCAAGGCCCGTTTAATGCAGGAAACTCTTCTATCAACTCGTTAAACCAATTTTTTAATTGATCCGTTGTTACAATTGGATCAACATAGTTGTGTGGCTCACTCCAAGTAATTTGTTCATCATACCATTCTAAGAACGCTCTTTCTGATTGTGGTGCAACCCTCGGATTAAACACCATTAAATCATAACTCATAAGGCCTATATTTATTCAATTTGTAATCGTTGTAATGTTAAAACGGCTTAACAAAACTAATTCATCCCTATAAAATAAATCTCAGGGAAAACACCCTTTTTTTTCGGGAAAAATTGCTAACTCATACGTATAAAAATTGCCAAGCGTGATTACTTGGCAATTTCTCCCCAAATCAAGTAAAACATAAACTACTTGTTTTTATATAAGTGATTAGACTACCAAACTGATGTTACAAAACTAGCAATAGAAAAACTAAGATATATACGTATTTATACGGGTTTTTTGGGTGCGATTATAAATTTTATCTAAGGTTGGTTTGGTTTGGGTTTTAGTATTCATACAATTTTTTTGTTTGGACTTACTTTTTTTAATTTTCTATACCACTACATTTGTAAAAAAAATACATGCAACTCGTTTTCGCCTCCAACAACAAGAACAAGATTAGAGAAATTCAATTGTTAGTTCCCAACTCGATACAAATTTTGAGTTTGGAAGACATTGGTTGCTTGGCTGATATTCCGGAAACTGCTGATACCATTGAAGGAAATGCCATTCTAAAAGCCAATTACGTCACGGAACAATTTGGTTACAATTGTTTTGCAGATGATTCGGGTTTGGAGATTGACGCTCTCAATGGTGAGCCTGGAGTGTATTCAGCGCGGTATGCTGGCGAACCCAAAGACGATCACAAAAACATTGAAAAAGTACTCGAAAACCTCCAAAATGAAACCAACCGAAAAGCCAATTTTAAAACGGTTATTTGTTTGAATTTGAATGGCGAGCAACAGCTGTTTACTGGAATCATTGATGGAAAAATTATCCATGAAAAAATCGGAACTAATGGATTTGGCTACGATCCTATTTTTGTGGCTGATGGTTATGATAAAACCTTTGCCGAACTCTCTATTGAGGAAAAATCAAGTGTTAGCCATCGTGGAAAAGCGGTGCGTCAGTTAGTTCATTTTTTAAGTTCCTAAGTTTCAAAGTTGGAGTTTTTCAAAGTACCGATATAGGTCTACATTAGCCCCGATTGAAGCAAGCTACCCTGCCTGACGCTAGGAAGGCATGTAGCGCGGAAAGCGGGACGACTGTGGTAAGAACGACTACTCTTCTGCTCCTAAAAATCCCACAAAAAGATCTTAAAATCTAACAGAAACTCAGTCACTCAGCTGCTCAGTCACTCAGCGACTTTGTTAAGTAAAAGTTAACTTTCTAATTACCAGCAACTAACAAATTAGTTTATATGGTATTTAAAGACTACCTTTGCACGCCGTTTGAGGTTAAAGAAACCAAAAGAGCGGGTTAATTTAAATTACTTTATGAATAAATTTGAACAATTAGGTCTGAATGAGTCGTTACTGCTGGCGATCAAAGATCTAGGATTTGAGAATCCGTCAGAAGTGCAAGAAAAAGCGATTCCGGTTTTATTAGAACAAGAAACAGACTTAGTGGCTTTAGCACAAACAGGAACAGGAAAAACAGCAGCTTTTGGTTTTCCGCTGATTCAAAAAATTGATGCTGAAGACCGAAGCACGCAAGCGTTAATTTTATCACCAACGCGTGAGCTTTGCTTACAAATCACCAACGAAATTAAACAATACTCAAAATATGTAAAGGGTTTACATACAGTGGCAGTTTATGGTGGTGCAAGCATAACCGAACAAGCCCGAGAGGTAAAACGTGGTGCCCAAATTATTGTGGCCACACCCGGACGAATGCAAGACATGATTAATCGTGGTCTTGTCAACATTAAAAACATCAATTATTGTATTCTGGACGAAGCCGATGAGATGTTGAACATGGGATTTTATGAAGACATTGTTTCGATTCTATCGGATACTCCAGATGAAAAAAGTACGTGGTTATTCTCGGCTACAATGCCCGCTGAAGTAGCGCGTATTGCTAAGAAATTTATGGCTAATCCTGCTGAAATCACGGTGGGAACAAAGAACTCAGGTTCGGCTACGGTTTCGCACGAATTTTATTGTGTGAATGCGCGTGACCGTTACGAAGCGTTGAAACGTTTGGCGGATGCAAATCCAGATATTTTCTCGGTAGTTTTTTGTAGAACGAAAAGAGACACGCAAGCCGTTGCCGAAAAATTGATAGAAGACGGCTACAGTGCTGCTGCGTTACACGGCGATTTATCGCAAGCACAACGCGACGCGGTGATGAAATCGTTCCGTGGCAGACAAATTCAAATGCTGGTTGCTACTGATGTGGCGGCACGCGGAATTGACGTGGATAACATTACACACGTAGTAAACTACCAATTGCCAGACGAAATTGAAACCTACAACCACCGTTCGGGTCGTACGGGCCGTGCCGGTAAATTAGGTACTTCAATCGTGATTATCACCAAAAGTGAAATTCGTAAAATTCACTCGATTGAAAAAATCATCAAACAAAAATTTGAAGAAAAGACCATTCCGAGTGGCATCGAAATTTGCGAAATTCAATTGTTACACTTAGCTAATAAAATCAAAGATACCGAAGTAGACCACGAAATTGACAACTACCTTCCGGCCATCAACGAGGTATTGGATGGTTTATCAAAAGAAGAATTGATTAAGAAAATGGTATCGGTAGAGTTCAATCGTTTCTTGTCATACTATAAGAAAAAACGCGACTTATCGGGTGAAAAATCAGAAAGAAGTTCATCGGAGCCTAGAGAAATTCGCGCAGGTGATGCCGTTCGTTACTTTATTAACATTGGTGCGAGAGACGATTTTGATTGGATGCAATTGAAAGATTTCTTGAAAGAAACACTCGATTTAGGCAGAGACGATGTATTTAAAGTAGACGTTAAAGAAGGTTTTTCATTCTTCAATACGGATGGTGAACACACCGAAAAAGTAATGGAAATTTTGAATGGGTACAGCCTCAACGGGCGTCGTATTAATGTAGAAATTTCTAAGAATGACGGTGGTGGAAACCGCGATCGTCGTGACCACAATGGAAGAGAACGAAGAAGCGCTGGTGGTTTTGGCGGACGTCGCGATGGTGAAAAATCGAGCTCACGAAGTGGTAGTTTTGGACCAAGAAGCGAGCGCAGAGAAGGCGGATTTAAAAGTACAGCTCCGCGCAGGGAACCGGGTTCAATTCAACGGGAAGAGAGAAAACCACGACGCTCGGAAGGCACTAACGAACGCCCGGGTGGTCGTGCTTTTGAAGCGGCAAAAAACAGACGTTCGAGAAGAAGCTAACAACAAAAAATAAGGGTACAAACTCCAATCGGTTGGGTTGGAGTTTTTTTTATATTTTTTGTTAATTTTCTTATAATTGAGTCCTTTTTTCTGCGTCACTTTAGTATTTTTAAGCCATTAATTTAGATGATGAAATATTTTATAGCATTCTTCATTCTGTTGAGCACTTCATTTGCGTTTTCGCAAGATACTTCGTTAAGAGCTAAAGTATCAGGAACCATATTGAATAGCGCCAATTTACTACCTATCTCGAATGTGAACATCATCAATACCAACAAAGTTAAAGGAACCATAACCAACGGTCGAGGAATATTTGAAATTGAAGCTACTGTAAACGACACCATTCATATTACTTGCATTGGTTATCAATCGTTGCGGGTGCGAGTAACTAACGATTGGATAAAAAACCAAACGACCAAAATTCTTCTGACCGAAAAAGCGATAGCTCTAGAGGAGGTTTTGGTTCGAAAATATATGCTAACGGGCTACTTGGAAGTCGACAGCAAACTCATTCCTTACCGCGAAGATTATGCTTACAGTATTTCGGGATTGTCAAATTCTTATGAAGTTGGAGATAAATCACCAGCCGCATTTACTCGCGTAATGAATTCGATTTTTAATCCAGCGGATATGCTGTACAATTTCTTTGGCAAAAAACCCAAAGAGCTCAAGAAACTCAAAGAGATGCGCAAAGATGATACCGTTCGAAATCTGTTGGAAACCAAATTTGATCGCGAAACTATAGCCGTACTTTTGGGTATCGACAAAGATGAGATTCCAGAAATATTGCAGCGGTGCAACTACTCGCAAACCTTTATTGAAACAGCCAACGATTTACAAATTCTTGACGCCATAAGCGGTTGCTACGAAGAATACAAGGTATTGACCAAGAAAACTGAGAAATACGTTAAAAACAAAGAATAATTATTTTGAATTGGCATAATAGCGGTCTATAATTCGCTTAATATCTTTAATTGAATTTTTGGTCCAAGTAAGGCGCTTTTCTAAAACTTCATCCGCAGTCAATCGCCAATTTACCTCCGATAGGCGCAGTCGATTGGTAATATCCTGAATGATAATGGCTGCCGAAACCGAAATATTCAAACTTTCGGTAAAACCCACCATCGGAATTTTCAAATAACCATCGGCCTGATCGATTACTTCTTGTGAAAGTCCTTCTTTTTCAGTACCAAAAAAAATCGCACTGCGTTGGGTAATATCAAATTCGTGCAACATACACGAATCGTTGTGCGGCGTCGTGGCGATTATTTGATAGCCTTTATTTCGCAAGGAATCGATACAATTTTGCATCGAATTAAACCGATTAATATCAACCCATTTTTGAGCACCCATCGCAATTTCGGTGTCGATTCGTTTGCCAAATTTTTGTTCCACTACATTCAATTCCTGAATACCAAAAACTTCGCAACTGCGCATTACCGCGCTCGTATTGTGCAATTGGTACACGTCTTCCATGGCAATTGTAAAATGATTGGTGCGGTTTTCTAAAATCTTTAGAAATTTTTCTTTTCGGCTATCGGTTAAAAATCCTTCTAAATAATCTAACAAAGCTGTATCCATACTTCAAAAGTAAAATTTTTTAAAAATAAAAACCATAGTTCCAGCAATTTCGTATATACTCTCATTAAACAAAAAACAAAAACAGTAACTTAGCCAAAACAACTAGTTATGACGCAAGAAGAAATTGTAAGTCAAATACTAAAAAAAGACGCGTCCTCTTTTACGTATTTGTATGACCATTACGCCAAGAGTTTGTATGGTGTTATTTTTAACCTGATTAGAAACAAAGAAGAAGCCGAAGATGTACTTCAAGAAGTATTTGTCAAAATTTGGAACAACATCGACACCTACAACGAATCGAAAGGACGTTTGTACACTTGGATGCTCAACATTGCCCGAAATACAACGATTGATAAATTACGCTCCAAAGGATATAAAAAAAGTGCACAAAACCTATCCACCGATAATTTCGTACATCTGTTAGACGACAATTCGAAAGAGACGAGTAGAATTGATGCCATCGGAATAAAAGCGCTTTTGAGACGATTGAAACCAAAATGTATTGCACTCTTCGAATTATTATTCTTTCAAGGGTATACCCAACAAGAAGCTTCGGAAGAATTGAATATTCCTTTGGGCACTGTAAAAACGAACAATAGAAATTGTATGAACGATTTAAGAACTTTTGTAAATGGATACTAAAGCATATATTGAATCAGGTATTTTGGAACTTTATGTTTTTGGCTCACTCAATGAGCAAGAGAATAAAGAAGTTCATGAAATGGCAACCCAACATCGTGAGATTTACGATGAAATTACAGCCATTGAAAAAGCGGTCATCAACTTATCACATAATGTTGCTCCGCATTTATCTGCCAAAAATTACGAGCAAATTAGACAACGCTTATTGGAAAAACATCAGGTAATCGAAATGAAACCCACGCCATCAAGAGCCTATTTGGGCTGGGCTGCCTCGGTGGTAATGCTTTTGGGAGCCGCATTTATGTATTTTCAAATGAATTCGTCTAAAGTAGCATTAATTAATAAAAACAAAGAATTAGAAAATTCAGTTACCATTTTAGAAGGTAAAAAGAAAGCAACCGAATCGATTTTGAATGTCATCCGCGATCAAAACAATACCGTTGTTACTCTTGCCGGACAAGCGGCTGCACCAACCTCGTCTGCCAAAGCGTATTACAACAAGCAAACCAAAGAAGTGTATATTGATGCATCAGGTTTACCCGAACCTCCCGAAGGAAAAGTATACCAAATTTGGGCCTTGAAGTTACAACCCGCATTAGTTCCTACAAGTATTGGTTTGTTGGAGAATTTCACTGCCGAAGAGACCAAAGTATTTAAAGTAGCCAACGCCGATGGTGCCGAAGCCTTCGGAATTACACTCGAACCTGCTGGCGGAAGTGCTTCGCCTACTATGGAACAATTGTATACGTTAGGAAAAGTATAACAGTAAAAATACCATTTCAAAACCTCATTTGATTGTTCATTTGAGGTTTTTTTATTTATTTTTGGGAATGAAAAAAAAGAAACTAGTCGTATTAACAGGCGCCGGAATTTCGGCTGAAAGTGGCATCTCTACTTTTCGGGATGCCGGCGGATTGTGGGAAGGTCATGATGTGATGGAAGTAGCATCGCCAGAGGGTTGGCGAAAAAACCGCGAATTGGTGCTCGACTTTTACAACCAACGTCGTAGACAATTACACGAAGTGAAACCCAATTTGGGTCATATTACTTTGGCTGAGCTACAGAAAGATTTTGACGTACACATCATCACACAAAATGTTGATAATTTACACGAACAAGCTGGCAGCACCAAAGTCCTGCATTTGCATGGTGA
Source organism: uncultured Flavobacterium sp. (assembly GCA_964485385.1). Classification (GTDB taxonomy): domain Bacteria; phylum Bacteroidota; class Bacteroidia; order Flavobacteriales; family Flavobacteriaceae; genus Flavobacterium. The sequence goes on along the minus strand of CAZAJH010000009.1, from coordinate 7,100 downwards.
ATTGTTTAAGGTTCGAAGCACACAAAATCCAGACTATATACTCGATTGGCAGCACGATTTAATTGTGGGCGATGTTGATGACAAGGGTTTTCAACTTCGACCACACATTGTTTGGTTTGGCGAAGCGGTTCCTGCCTTAGAAGAAGCGGTTGAAATTACGCAACAAGCGGATTATTTTGCTGTGATTGGGACTTCATTACAAGTTTACCCTGCTGCTGGGTTGTTACACTACACCCATTACAATGTTCCCGTTTTTTACATCGATCCACATCCGGCTACTATCTATGATTTGTCCAATCCATTGGAAGTAATGGCTATGAATGCCACCGAAGGAGTTCCCGTTTTGAGAAGAAAGTTATTGCATTTAGAATAAAAACTGAGCACTAATCACTAAACACTGCGCACTATTTGTTATTTTTGCACCTTCAAAACAACAACACATCATGCAACTATCCGAATTAAATGCCGTTTCGCCCATTGACGGACGATACAGAAGCAAAACGATTTCTTTATCGCCCTACTTTTCTGAAGAAGCGCTTATCAGATACCGTGTTCTGGTCGAAATTGAATATTTCATCGCGCTTTGTGATACAGTACCTCAACTTGCTGGTATCGATACAAGGCTTTTTGATGAATTGCGAAACATCTACATTCATTTTACTTCGGAAAATGCGCAACAAATCAAAGAAACCGAAAAGGTAACCAACCACGATGTCAAAGCCGTAGAGTATTTTATAAAAGATCAATTTGAAAAATTGGGTTTATCACAATACAAAGAGTTCATTCACTTCGGATTGACTTCACAAGACATCAACAATACGGCTATTCCACTTTCGACCAAAGAGGCGTTTGAAAAAGTGTATTTACCGAGTTTGATTGCTGTAATTGCCAAATTGAAGGAATTGGCCATGGAATGGAAGGACGTTCCCATGTTAGCCAGAACGCACGGTCAACCCGCTTCTCCTACTCGTTTAGGGAAAGAAATTTTGGTGTTTGTAGAACGTTTGGAAGAGCAAATGCGTTTGTTATTCAACATTCCGTTTGCCGCTAAATTTGGTGGGGCAACTGGCAATTACAACGCGCATCATGTAGCCTATCCTAATATCGATTGGAAAAAATTTGGAACGCATTTCGTAGAGGAAGCATTGGGTTTACACCATTCCTTTCCTACGACTCAAATCGAACATTACGATCATTTTGCGGCCTTTTTTGATGCTTTAAAACGAATCAATACCATCATTATCGATTTGGATCGCGACATCTGGACGTACGTTTCGATGGATTACTTCAAACAAAAAATCAAAGCAGGCGAAATCGGTTCTTCGGCCATGCCACACAAAGTCAACCCGATTGATTTTGAAAATAGCGAAGGAAATTTAGGCATTGCCAATGCGATTTTCGAACATCTTTCAGCCAAACTGCCCGTTTCTCGTTTGCAACGCGACTTGACGGATAGTACCGTTTTGAGAAACATTGGTGTTCCAATAGGACATACCTTAATTGCTTTTGAAGCCACTTTAAAAGGGTTGAATAAGCTCCTTTTAAACGAAGATAAATTTGCTGAAGATTTAGAAAAAAATTGGGCCGTCGTAGCCGAAGCCATTCAAACAATTCTCCGTAGAGAAGGTTACCCAAATCCATACGAAGCGCTGAAAGGTTTAACCCGAACCAACGCAGCTATCACTAAAACATCTATTCACGAATTCATCGGGACTTTGGACGTTTCAGAGGCTATTAAAGCCGAATTGTTTCAAATTACACCTAGTAATTATGTTGGGATTTAAAATTAGGTTATGAAACTAAATCGTATCCTAAAAATAGTAGTCCTTTTTATTTTTTCAACAACCCATATTGTTGCCCAAAACAATGCTGTCGATTTAAAAACAATTTGGGAAAACCCTAAAAATCCAGATTCGACACGATTTAATGCCTTAAATGAGTTTTACAAAAAAAATACTTCTTCTCAACCCGATTATTTACTTACACTAACCGATTTTCATATTGAATTAGCTCAAAAAAAGAATAACAAAAAAGAATTGATAAATGCTTTGAGTGAAAAAAGCTTTGCCTATTATGTTAAAGATAATATCAAAAAATCAGAACAAAGCATAAGAGAAGCTATAAAAATTCAAATCGCTTTAAATGATAAAGTAGCTTTAGCTCGTTTGTATACCAACTTAGCTTCCATTTGCCGGGCACAAAGTAAGTTTGTAGAAACTATAAGATATTATAATTATGCTTTACAGATTTTTGAAAGCTCTAAAGAAGAAAAATTAGAAGCTGCAGTTTTAGGCAATATCGGATTGGTTTATTTTGATTTAAAAAACCATCAAATAGCATTAAACTATTTTGAAAAATCTTTAAAGATATATACCAAACTAAAACTGCAAGACAAAATTGGCTACATTAGTTTATACATGGGAGGCGCTGATTTTGAAAATAAAAATTACAAACAATCAATAAAGAATTTAGAAAAGGCACTACATATATTTAAAGAAAGTAATGATCAATTTGCTAGTATTGATTGTTATTATTTATTGGCAAAGTCATTTCACGAAATAAATAAAAATGATGAAGCATTTGTAAGTATAAATAAAGGTTTAGCATTAAGTCAAAAATTAGAAAATACAACACGAATTATTCAAAATAAGATTTTTTTGGCGGAACTCTATCTAGAATCAGATATAACAAAAGCTACTCAATTAGGAGAGGAAGTAGTTCCGACAATTGATGAAAGTATAGATAAAAAAACTAAAGCTAGTCTATACAATTTATTATATAATTGCTACAAAAAGTCGGATAAAATTGAGCTATCACACAAGATGTATGATAAATATGTTGTTTATAATGACAGCGTTTTAAGAGACCAAAGCAATTTAGAATTGATAAAAGAAGCTGTTAATCAAGAGTTTAAAATCAAACTTTTAAAGAACAAGCAATCATTTGAACAATCAGAGAATGACTTAAAAAGAAATCAATCAAAAAAGTTACTCATCATAATTGTAACAAGTCTTATCATTATTTCCATACTGTTTTTTTATTTCAGAAAAAAAAGTATCCAAAATCAAAAAATGAGAGTAGCCTTGTTAGAAGAAATAAAAAAACTCAAAAGTAATGATACTACAAATATTGTCGTAAATTCTAATGAATATACGCTCAATAGAGAAAAAATAGAGTCGTTTATCAATAGAAAACTAAACGATACCGATTGGAATGTACTTAACATTTTACTAAAAGAACCCGATATCTCCAACAAAGAAATTGCAGAAAAAGCATTCATGAGTGTGGATGGAATTGGTTCCTCTCTACGAAGAATGTATCTTTATTTTGACATTAAAGAATCCAAATACAAAAAAATTTCTTTAATTACCGAAGCCATCAAAGCATCAAGTAAATAACTTTTTTTCCTTTTTTCCTCCAATATCATAACCAAAAACACATTTTCACAACTACACGTGAAGTGATTTTTGCTTTATATTTTGATATTTGGCCAAATAAAATTAGTTACGTTATGAAAAAAGCAATCTCAATCTTAATTTTTTTCCCATTTTTTTGTTTGGGGCAATGGACACAACTCGGTAATTCAATTAATGGACAAGCCGCTGGTGACGTCTGTGGTTGGTCAACCGCAATTTCTGCCGACGGAACAATTGTAGCAATGGGTTCCATTTTTAATGGTGGTGGAAGAGGTCAAGTTAGAGTTTTTAGATTATCCGATGGGGTTTGGTCGCAAGTTGGTTCTGATATTAATGGGGAACCTGGTGCTGGTAATCAAACTGGGCAATCGGTTAGTTTGTCTGATGATGGGACTGTACTTGCTATTGGCGAACCCTTTAACAATGATCTGGGTTTTACTTCAGGACAAGGGCAAGTTAGAGTTTTTAGAAATATAAATGATACTTGGGTTCAAATAGGTCAAGATTTGTATGGGCAAAATGCTCTTGCTAGTGCAGGAACTACGGTAGATTTATCGGCCGATGGAACCACTGTAGCATTTGGAGCGCCAAATACACAAGTAAGCCCATCTACTTCATTTATAGGAAACGTAGAAGTATATCAATTGCAAGGCAACACTTGGGTACAAAAAGGTACAGATATCAATGGAGATGGTTCCATTATCAGGTTTGGACAAAGTGTGAGTTTATCTGACGATGGTTCTATTGTTGCCATAGGTCAAACAGGTGATCCTGCTAACATCAACGTATCTCAAATAGGTAGAGTAAAGGTATATCAATTTGTAAACAATCAATGGACTCAAATTGGAAATACGATATTAGGGCAAGCAGAACGAGATGAATTTGGTTGGAAAGTGAGTCTATCGGCATCGGGAACTACTTTAGCCATATCAAGTGCTACTTCAAATGTAGTTGTCGTTTATCAATTAATTGGTAGCGTTTGGACACAAATTGGAGATGCCTTGTTTGGTGAAAATACCGGAGATCGTTTTGGATATTCCATTGGTTTAACAAAAGATGGTTCCACACTGGCAATAGGGGCACGATGGAATAGTATTGATGGATTTAGACGCGGTCGTGCCTATGTATATAGAAATCAAGGAGGAAATTGGCAACAAATTGATAATGCAATTCTTGGGATTGCAGACAACGACTCCAATGGTTTTTCAATAGCCATTTCACAAAATGGTTCCCGAGTTGCTGTTGGTGCTATTAATAATGATACTTCAGGAAGTAATGCGGGTCAAGTACGTGTATTTGAAAATACTTCGCTTTCAACCACTGATTTTGATAATAGCACTTTCTCATTTTATCCCAATCCATCAACAGATGTAGTGAATTTTTTATCTTCAAATACAATTGAGAATATTACGATATACAATGTTTTGGGGCAAATTGTCTTATCTAAAAACACCTACTCAAAAGAGTTTTCCATAGATCTAAGTAACTTATCCAATGCTACGTATATTGCTATACTAAATGGCGCAAGTACATCGAAAACAGTCAAGTTGGTCAAACTATAACTACATCTTTTAGAAACAAGACCTAACAGGTTTCTAAAACCTGTCAGGTCTAAATAGCTAGTTTATGTCTTTGTGGTAAACTACCTCGAATAATTCGGCGCTTCCTTCGTAATGGTCACATTATGCGGATGACTCTCTCCTATTCCGCTGGTAGTGATTCGAACAAATTTACCTGTTTCTTGTAAGGTCGGAATGTCTTTGGCACCGCAATACCCCATTCCGGCACGTAAACCGCCTATGAATTGTTGCATGCTTTCGTTCAATTCACCTTTGTACGGCACACGACCTACAATGCCTTCGGGAACTAATTTTTTGATATCGTCTTCCACATCTTGGAAATAACGGTCTTTCGAACCTTCTTGCATCGCTTCTACCGAACCCATGCCGCGGTACGATTTGAATTTTCTTCCTTCAAAAATAATGGTTTCGCCAGGCGATTCTTTGGTTCCTGCTAATAATGAACCCAACATCACGCTATCGGCACCCGCAGCTATCGCTTTCGGAATATCACCAGTATAGCGAATTCCGCCATCTGCAATCACCGGAACGCCTGATCCACGCAACGCAGCAGCAACTTCCAACACGGCAGAGAATTGTGGAAAACCAACTCCAGCCACCACACGAGTGGTACAAATCGAACCCGGTCCAATACCGACTTTCACCGCATCCGCTCCATTTTCAACCAAATACAACGCCGCTTCGGGTGTGGCAATGTTTCCCACCACTACGTCCAAATCAGGAAATTTTGCTTTTACTTCTTTCAATACTTTGACCACGCCTTGGGTATGCCCGTGCGCCGTATCGATAATCACAGCGTCTACGCCAGCATTCACCAAAGCAGTGGCTCGTTCCAACGCATCGGCAGTTACACCTAAAGCAGCTGCTACGCGCAAACGACCAAATTTATCTTTATTGGCAATGGGTTTTTGGGCTAATTTGGTAATATCACGAAAGGTAATTAAACCCACTAATTTATTGTTGGCATCCACCACAGGCAATTTCTCAATTTTGTTTTCTTGTAAAATGCCTTCGGCTTCTTGAAGTGTAGTGCCTTCAGCAGCAGTAACCAAATGTTGCGACGTCATCACTTCCAGTATAGAACGTGAATTGACTTTTTCAAAACGCAAATCACGGTTGGTCACGATTCCTTTCAGTATGCCGTTTTCATCCACAACTGGAATCCCACCAATGCTGAACTCTTTCATCGCTTGTTTGGCATCGCCCACAGTAGCGGTTAACGGGAGCGTCACCGGATCGATAATCATGCCGCTTTCCGCCCGTTTTACTTTGCGCACTTTGGCGGCTTGTTGTTCAATCGTCATGTTTTTGTGCAGTACGCCAATGCCGCCTTCTTGCGCCATCGCAATCGCCATCGAACTTTCGGTTACGGTGTCCATTGCCGCAGAAACGATAGGAACGTTCAGCGTAATGTTGCGCGTAAATTTGGATTGAATACTGACCTCGCGCGGTAAAACTTCAGAATAGTTGGGAATCAAGAGAACATCGTCGTAAGTAAGGCCTTCGCCGACGATTTTAGAAAGGTGTGCCTTCATGGTGCAATTTAGTTGTTGTTGTTAAATTGCATGCAAATATAGTGAAAAAGTGTTCAGTATTCAGTATTCGGTGTTCAGTTTTTTATTAGGAGCAGAAATGCATCGCCTTTTAGACTTTATGTCCCGCTTTCCGCTGTACTGCGTGCCGCTACAACCTGCCTGCCGGCAGGCAGGTCGGGGCTAGTTTAGACATTTTGTATTTCAGCATAAGCTTCTTTGACCCTCCTACGTCTTTCCCGCGCAGGCGGGAATCCATTTTTCAGGTTTGGGTTCCCGCCTGCGCGGGAAGGACGAAAGTGTAAACAGTACCAACTTGAATTATACCTAATGTACATTCTGAATACTGCGACTGCTACTGAGGACTGCATTTGCCCTAGCCCAGATTGCAGTGGAAAGCTTTTTGAAACTGAAAACTAATTTTTGTTGCGGTGAAAAAGCGACCAACGGAAGCTCTTTTCGCGGCTTACAAAAATAGTTTGAAGTGAAAAAACTTGGAACGGAAAGCTGGATTAGCTCTTTACAATTTGAACCATGTAAGGCATATAAGGCATATAAGGATATTGAAGAGA
>CAZAJH010000008.1:5855-19029 GCA_964485385.1 uncultured Flavobacterium sp. | reverse complement strand
ATGCAGCTTATAATGTCGTCTTTTTTATTTTTAGACATTGCATATCCATAAGCTACACTCGAGTTGTTGCAGTTTAACACCTTAACTACATAATCAAGTGTTAATGGAACCTTGCCCAATAAACGCTGAGTGGTATTTACCAGCGAGTCGGGTTGAAAAGAAAACTCTTTCTCAAATCGAATTTCATATTCGTTTTCAGTTATTTTTTTTACAGGAAGCACTCTCGATATACTGTCGCCAGATTGAAGAAGTAGTTCATGTCCGATTCTGCGAAGCATGATTTCTCTTCTGGCCATATCAAAATCGTTGTCATCGTTTATAGTGAAAGCGCCGCAAACGACTGTAATGATTAACACAAGCAGTAATGCAAGTAAATAGTTGCGCTTTCGGGTGAAAAAATTTTGACTAACAATCATCGTGTCAAGTTTTTATTTACAAAGTTTACATTTTTATTTACAATCCCAATGCTTGAAACCGAAAAATATCCATGTAAATTCGCCCTATCAATTTAAAAGAATATGAAAAATACACAAAAAATCAGTCATGCATTTATCTTACTAATAGTGTTGGTAAGCGCGTTCTTGTTTGTTCATTGCAACACTAAAAGTAAAACAGAGACCACTCCGATAAATCGGTCATTAGCGGATAAAAAAGCCAATTTGGAAAAAAGAAAAAAATGGGAGGCTTCGCCAGACGGTATTAAGTACAAAGAATGGGAGAATTCCCCAGAAGGCAAGAAGATTCATGCCAGTCATGATAAAATCCGCATATACATCAACACTTTTGCCGATATAGAAGCCGAGGTTACTTCTGTTACCTTTCAGCGTACAAACGCGCATTCATCTGGGCCAAAGTGGTTGGTAGTGAAAATAGGGGACGACCAATACATGATGCAATTTGGTCTAAAAGAATTCGAGAAATTAAAAAGCCTAAAAGTCAACGATCAAATAATTCTGAGAAGCCGAAGTGTTGGGTTCTCGCCCAATCATCCTTATTTGATACTATCGGGTGACTATATTGCCAAAAACAATAAGGTACTTTTTAAACGAGATTTCAGCAAAAAGAACGGTTGCTAATCCGAAAAAAGAAAAACACCAAATCCAGAATGTGAAAGTACTGTAGTAAAAATAACGATACTTAAATTTTCTTTCGCATTCTGGCTACTGGAATATCGAGTTGTTCGCGGTATTTAGCAATGGTTCGACGAGCTATGGGATATCCTTTTTCTTTCAAAATTTCGGCCAATTGATCGTCGGGAAGCGGTTTACTTTTGTCTTCGTCTTCAATAACGTTTTTTAGTATTTTTTTGATTTCCAAAGTCGAAACATCTTCACCTTGGTCATTTTTCATTGCTTCAGAGAAAAATTCTTTGATGAGCTTGGTTCCGTATGGCGTATCCACATATTTGCTATTGGCCACACGAGAAACCGTTGAAATATCTAGACCAACCATGTCGGCAATGTCTTTCAAAATCATGGGTTTCAAACTGGTTTCTTCGCCATCTAAAAAATAATCATGTTGAAAATGCATAATGGCGTTCATCGTAACATACAAAGTTTCTTGGCGCTGGCGAATCGCATCAATAAACCATTTAGCCGAATCCAATTTTTGTTTGATAAATTGTACGGCATCTTTTTGCTGATGTGACTTGTCTCGCGAATCTTTGTAGGTACGCAACATGTCTTGGTAATCTTTAGAAACGTGTAAAGAAGGGGCGTTTCTGCTATTTAGGGTCAGTTCTAGTTCGCCATCGATTACTCGAATTGTAAAATCGGGGACAATATTCTCAGTAACACGACTGTTTCCTGCAAATGAGCCTCCGGGTTTTGGATTCAGTTTTTCAATTTCGTGAATGGTTTTCTTTAACTGTTCCTGAGAAATGCTGTATTTCTGCAATAATTTGTCGTAGTGTTTCTTGGTGAAAGCATCGAATTGATTTTCGATAATAGCGATAGCTAATTCCACCGATTCTGTTGGTGTTTTGTGTTTGAGTTGCAACAGTAAACACTCTTGTAAGTCACGTGCACCAACACCTGCTGGTTCCAATTCGTGAACAACATGCAAAATTTTCTCAACCGTTTTTTCGTCGGTATAAATACCTTGCGTGAAGGCCATGTCGTCTACAATGTCTTGGATAGATCGACGTAAATAACCATCATCATCAATACTTCCGACCAAAAATTCGGCAATATCTCGTTGTTCGTCTGTTAAAATAAACGTATTCAACTGATTGATCAAATCTTGATGAAAAGTAGTTTGTGCTGCATAAGGCGTTTCGCGCTCTTCATCATCGTCACTGTAATTATTGGCTTGTAATTTGTAATCGGGTGTTTCGTCGTCGCTCAAATATTCGTCGATGTTGATATCGTCGGCATCAATATTTTCATTGCCATCAAAATCATCGTACTCGTCGTTGTTATCAAACTCATCTTTTTCATACACTTCATCCTCTTCTTGTCCGCCTTCCAAGGCCGGATTTTCAACCAATTCTTCTTTCAAACGTTGCTCAAATGCTTGCGTAGGCAATTGAATCAACTTCATCAACTGAATTTGTTGAGGTGATAATTTTTGGGAGAGTTTGAATTGTAAGTTGTGTTTTAACATAATTAAGGCACTAATTTATTTGCCACAAAGGCACAAGGGCGCAAAGTTTTTTTTCTAATTTCAAAAAGATTATTTTGTATTTATAAATCGTTTGATACCATTTTTTATCAAAGGAACATTAAAATTTATTAAAAATCCTAATTCATTATCAGTCAACTTTAAGTGGCTGATAATTTGTGCGCTCCAAACTTGATTTACAATTTCGACTGATTTAATTTCAATGATTACTAAATCCTCTACAATTACATCGAGCCTCAATTTTTCTTTCAATTTAATATTGTCATAAACAATAGGAACTTCAACTTGCCTTTTTACATCAAAACCTGCTTTAGAAATTTCATAAGCAAGGCAAGCTTCATATACTTTTTCTAGTAATCCAGGGCCAAGTTCTTTATGAACTTTGAACGCTGAATTCACAATCACTTTCGCAATTGCTTCGATTTTTTCTGATGGCATATATTTTTATTTAATGGCTTGTAATGTGTTTTAGACAATAAAATTATAAAAAAAATCTTAGTGTCTCTGTGTCTTTGCGGCAATATTTGAGTCTTAGAACTCTGCATTTTGTGGCGTTCTTGGAAATGGAATAACATCCCTAATGTTGGTCATTCCAGTTACAAAAAGAACCAATCGTTCAAATCCTAATCCGAAGCCCGAGTGTACTGCCGTTCCGAATCGACGGGTGTCTAAATACCACCACAATTCTTCTTCGTCAATGCCCAATACTTTCATTTTTTCAACCAATACATCGTATCGTTCTTCCCTTTGCGAACCGCCCACAATTTCGCCAATGCCAGGAAACAAAATATCCATGGCACGAACGGTTTTTCCGTCTTCATTCAAACGCATGTAAAACGCTTTGATGTTGGCTGGATAATCAAACAAAATCACGGGGCATTTGAAGTGTTTTTCCACCAAATAGCGTTCGTGTTCCGACTGTAAATCGGCGCCCCATTCGTTGATGAGGTATTGAAATTTTTTCTTTTTATTCGGAGTTGAATCCCTCAAAATGTCAATAGCTTCGGTATACGAAACGCGTTTGAATTTGTTTTCCAGTACAAAATTCAGTTTCTCTAACAATGTCATTTCGCTGCGTTCGGCTTGTGGTTTCGATTTTTCTTCATCCAACAAACGACTTTCTAAAAACTTCAAATCGTCTGGGCATTTATCCATAGTATATTTGACCACAAATTGGATAAAGTCTTCTGCCAAATCCATATTGTCGTTCAAATCATTGAATGCTACTTCGGGCTCAATCATCCAAAACTCGGCCAAATGGCGCGAGGTGTTGGAGTTTTCGGCTCTAAAAGTGGGTCCGAATGTGTATACCTGACCCAAAGCCATTGCGTAAGTTTCGGCTTCTAACTGCCCCGAAACCGTGAGGTTGGTGTGTTTGCCAAAAAAGTCTTCTTTGTAATTGATGTGACCTTCTTCGTTACGAGGCAAGTTGTCTAAAGGCAACGAAGTCACTTGAAACATTTCGCCAGCACCTTCAGCGTCAGCACCTGTAATCACTGGGGTGTTTACATACACAAATCCTCTTTCTTGAAAGTAGGTATGAACAGCATGTGCCAATACCGAGCGCACGCGCATGATGGCTCCAAATGCATTAGTGCGAACACGCAAATGAGCGTTTTCACGTAAAAATTCTAATGAATGTTTTTTGGGTTGCATCGGGAATTTTTCGGCATCAGAATCGCCCAAAATTTCCAATGATTTGGCTTGTACTTCGTACTTTTGACCTGCGCCTTGACTTTCTACCAATGCGCCAGTTATTGAAACCGCAGCTCCAGTAGTGATTCGTTTTAAAAGGGTTTCAGGTGTATTTTCAAAATCAACTACACACTGAATATTATTGATGGTTGAACCGTCGTTCAACGCAATGAATTGATTGTTTCTAAAAGTTCTCACCCAGCCTTTTACATTCACTTCTGCTATCGTCGATGTGCTGTTCAATAAGTCTTTTACTTTGGTATGTTTCATTTTAATCATTTTTTAATTCAAATCGGAATCTAGTTGCAAATATAAATTTTTCTACTGATTTAGCCCAGATAGAAGTGGCATCCTTTTTCTTTTTGCCTCCAAAAAGAAAAAGACCTGTCTGCCGACAGGCAGGTAGAACGGATAGCTGGATTAGCTTCAAAAAAAATTAATTCTTTTTCTTTTCTAATTCGTCTAATTCCTCGTCAGTATGTTCTAAAATATCAATTATTGGTTCGATAAATTCTTGTTCATTAGCCAACGTTTTATTCAATGTTAGCACCAATGATGGCAGTAAAACCAAGTTTGATAACATTCCGAAAAATAAGGTTAGTGCTACTAATCCGCCCAAGGCAATGGTTCCGCCGAAACTCGACAACATGAATACCGAGAAACCGAAAAACAAGACAATTGAGGTGTAAAACATGCTGATTCCGGCATCTTCAAACGTGGCGAAAACCGATTTTTTGATTTTCCACTCGTTGCGCGAAAGTTCCAAACGGTATTGTGCCAGAAAACGCAACGTATCATCCACCGACATTCCGAAAGCGATTCCGAAGACTAAAATAGTTGATGGTTTTAACGGAATTCCCAAAAAGCCCATGAGTCCGGCCGTCATCAATAACGGAAGTAAATTTGGTATGATCGAAACCAATATCATTTTAAAAGAGCGAAACATGATGGCGACCAAACCCGCTGTGATCAAAAAGGCAAACAACAACGAAGATAACAAATTGTCTAGCAGGTATTTGGTTCCTTTTTGAAATACCGAAGCCTTGCCCGTTATAATAACTTCATACCGAGGAGAGGGAAATATTTTGTTGATTTTGTGTCGCAATTGGCTTTCAATAGCTTCCATTTTTTCGCCGTTTTCATCCTTTATAAAAGTGGTAATTCGAGCGATTCTTCCGTCAGAAGTCACATAACTTTTGAGTTGATTGTCTTTGGTTTTGTCTAACGAATTTTTGATGTAAGGAAGAATAAAAGTTTCTTCTTGCGAGGTAGGTAATTCATAAAACTCAGGGTTGCCATTGTAATAGGCTTGTTTGAAGCTTTTAGCAATAGACACAATTGAGATGGGTTTGGAAAGGTAAGGAATATCGCTAATGGTTTCCTCCAAATCTTCCATTCGACGCAAATTTGTCAGACGCATAGCTCCATTTTTCTTTTTGGTATCAATCATGATTTCCAATGGCATTACCCCATCGAATTCACGTTCAAAAAAACGAATGTCATCAAAGAAATTGGTGTTCTTTGGCATGTCTTCGAGTAAACTTCCCGAGATTTTGATTTCATAAATTCCGATGATACCAAAAATAAGTAAAACTACAGCAGTAATATAAACGCCAACACGATTGTATTTGACAGTGCTGACTACCCATTTCATAAACGAAGTCAGGTATTCCCGCTCTAAATGACCCAAATGGCGAGGAATAGGCGGTGGAATATAACTAAAAAAGATAGGAATAATGAGTAAGCACAATAGGTATATAGCCACGATATTGATGGAAGTCACTATGCCAAACTCAACCAATAAGGTATTGTTGGTAGCGATAAAAGTAGCAAAACCAAAAGCTGTAGTTATATTGGTCATCAACGTAGCTGTTCCGGTTTTGGTGATTACCCGCTGCAATGATTTGGCTTTGTTGGCGTGTTTTTGGTATTCTTGATGGTATTTGTTGATGAAAAATATACAATTCGGAATTCCGATGACAATGACCAATGTTGGAACTAGCGCGGTTAAAACAGTAATTTCGTATCCCAGTAAAGCTAAAGTGCCAAACGACCACATTACTCCGATGATCACAATTACAAGAGAGATCAAAGTAGCTCTAAACGAGCGGAAGAAAAAGAAGAAAATTAACGATGTAATCAGCAAGGCTGCACCAATAAATAAACCGATTTCGTCGATAATTGTTTTGGCATTGAGCGTCCTAATATAGGGCATTCCCGAAGCATATAGGTCGATTTTAGTAGCGGCTTCGAATTTTTCTATTTCCGGAATTAAATTCTCCAACACGTACTCTTTTCGGGCAATGGTGTTGACAATTTTTTTATCAAGATAAATGGCAGAACGAATGGCTCCTGTTTTTTTATTGAACAGTAAACCCTCGTAAAAAGGTTGTTGGGTAAACAAATCGGCTTTGATGCTTTTCAGGTAACTTTCATCGTTTACCTTGTCTTTATTTACAAAAGGCTTTAACTCAAAAGTTTGAATGGAATCGTTTTTGATGAGTGTTTGTAAATTATCAACCGAAATAACCAATGCAACTTCTTTGTGCGATTGGATGGTGTTCATCAGTTTGCTCCACGCTTGGTATACTTTTGGCGTAAATAGCTTTTGATCTTTGGTAGCAATCACAATTAAATTGCCTTCTTCGCCAAAGTTTTTTAAAAACGTATCGTAATCAACATTGACTTTGTCATCGGCCGGAATCAAGTTCGCCTCGGTGTGGGTAAACTTGATGTTTTTCCATTGTAATGCCATGAAAATCGTTATCAAAACGATTCCACTCAAAACAACAATCCGATTTCTGAGGATAATTCTAGCAATGAATTCCCAGAAACCAATACCTAACATCTTTTTCATACAGACTTAAAACGGACGGCAAAGGTAGTGAAAACCTATCAAAATCAAAGGTACAGATGGTAAAAGTTTTTTAAAAAAAGCCTGAAAGATTTGATGATATTTTTACACCAAGTTTGTATTGTAGATGCAGAACTTTTCTCATATTTGTAGTGTTTGATTATAAAGTATGAAGAATCTAAAGAATGCTATTTTTTATATCGGAGTTACAGGCGGTTTTACGGCTTTGATCTATTGGATTATTTCGAAAGGTAAGCTACTCGAAATAGGAAGAACTGTAATTTCTCCTTCGTCAAAAGATACTTTGTTCAATCAGTTTTTGGTGTCGTTGATACACAACCTCAAACATCCACTTGCTATTTTATTATTGCAAATTATCACCATTATTATTGTAGCCCGTTTTTTTGGTTGGGTGTTCCGAAAAATAGGTCAACCTACTGTAATTGGTGAAATTGTAGCTGGAATTTTTCTTGGGCCATCATTGGTTGGTCTTTATTTTCCCGAATATTCGGCTTTGCTATTTCCGGTTGAATCGTTAGGAAATTTGCAGTTTCTAAGTCAAATCGGATTGATTTTGTTTATGTACGTGATTGGTATGGAATTGGACTTGAAAGTACTCAAAAACAAAGCCAACGAGGCAGTAGTAATTAGTCATGCCAGTATAGTAATCCCGTTTGCTTTGGGTATCGGATTGTCGTATTTTGTGTACAACAAGTTTGCTCCTCAAGGTGTTGAGTTTTTGTCATTCAGTTTGTTTATGGGAATTGCCATGAGTATTACCGCTTTTCCTGTATTGGCTCGTATTGTTCAAGAACGAGGTATTCATAAGACCAAACTTGGAACTATTGTAATTACCTGCGCAGCCGCCGATGATATTACAGCTTGGTGTTTGCTAGCCGCAGTTATTGCTATTGTAAAAGCCGGAACCTTTGCCAGTGCTTTGTACATTATTGTACTTGCGGCTTTGTATGTAGTAGTGATGTTATTTTTGGTAAAGCCGTTCTTGAGAAAGATTGGCGATTTGTATTCTAATCGTGAAAGCTTGAGCAAACCGGTTGTCGCTATATTTTTATTGACATTAATCATTTCATCTTACCTGACTGAAATTATTGGAATTCACGCTCTGTTTGGCGCTTTCATGACAGGTGCAATTATGCCTGATAATACCAAGTTTAGAGCCATATTTATTGAAAAAGTAGAAGATGTATCGGTAATTTTACTATTGCCATTGTTTTTTGTTTTTACCGGATTGCGAACGGAAATTGGACTGATTAACGACAATTACCTCTGGCAAGTAACGGGTTTGATTGTGTTGGTGGCTGTTGTTGGAAAGTTTTTTGGCAGTGCTTTAGCTGCTCGATTTGTAGGCCAGAATTGGCGCGATAGTCTTACTATTGGTGCTTTGATGAACACCCGCGGATTAATGGAGTTGGTTGTGCTCAACATTGGCTATGAATTGGGTGTCCTTTCGCCTCAAATTTTTACTATGATGGTGATTATGGCACTTGTAACAACTGTGATGACAGGACCTGCACTCGATTTAATTCAGTTTGTATTTAAGTCAAAAGACCTATTGATTTCAAAAGACCTATTGAATAGTAATTTCAAAATTTTAATCTCATTTGGCAACCAGGAAAAAGGGAAGTCGTTGTTGCGTTTGGCGAACAGTTTTGTTAAAAATCAAAGTGAAAATACTCATGTTACCGCCTTGCATCTAACGTTGAGCGACGAAATGCACGCCTACAATTTGGAAGAATACGAAAAAGAAACATTTGCGCCAATAATTGAAGAGTCAAAAGCACTCAATCAGCAAATAGATACTATTTTTAAGGCAACTGTAGATATTGAAAACGACATTGTTGATGTGGCTTCGCGAGGTGATTACGACTTGGTTTTGGTGGGCTTCGGGAAGTCAATTTTTGAAGGATCATTACTGGGCAAGGTGCTTGGTTTTACTACGCGCATTATCAATCCGGATCGTTTGTTGGATAAATTTACAGGTAAAGAAGGCTTGTTTCAAAATTCACCTTTTGACGATCGAACCCGACAAATTATTTCCAGAAGCAAAAATCCACTAGGTATTCTGATTGACAAAGAGTTGAATCAAGTTAATAAAGTTTTTGTACCTGTATTTGCTTTAGATGATATTTTTTTGATTGAATACGCCCAAAAACTAATCCACAACAACGGTTCAGAAGTAACCTTAATTGATGTGAACAATCAAATTAAAAGCAATTTTGTACTAGAAAAAGCGGTAGCAGGGTTGAAAGAAAATTATCCTTCTAAAGTCACCATCATTGACGAAAAAGAGATGAACGCTGGTTTTTTGATTAATCAAGATTTGATGATGATCAGTCTAGAAAGTTGGAGGAGTTTAGTCGATTCACAAACCATTTGGTTGAGTAATGTTCCATCAACATTGATGATTAAACCACGATTGACCAATTAGAAACCTAAGTCCAAATGGTAGGTAGCTTTTAACGAAAGATTGTCTTCAAATTTAGGCAATGCATTGGGGCCATACCGCATAAAAAAGTTCACTCCCAAACCTTTAAAGATTTTATTCACTTCAATTCCACTTTCAACAAAGCCTTTTTCAAGGGTTTTAAAGTCAAACAATTGGTGTTGTTCACGCTGTTTTACAGTTCCCACAGCCGTGCGAGTTACAATCGAAATTTCGGGATTTATTTTATAGCCCAATTTCGTCCGATTAAAGGTGTGTCTGCCTTGCAACATAATGTAATTGTTGGAAAAGAACTCATTGTAATACATCGTTTCAAAACTATTTTTTCCGGCAAATGTGACGCGTCTAAGCAAGGTTTGTCTATCTAAGTTGTTCGGTGCAATACTGTACAAATGGGTTAAGGGTATATCGCCATTACTGATACCTGTTTGGAATAAAAAGCTGGTTTTTTGTCCCGATAAAAAAGGAATTTCGTGTTCTATTTTGAAGTCAAATTTGGTGAAATCAAAATTACTGTCCAACAAACCCGGAATCGATTTGGTTATTTGCAATGAAAATTTCGGGTATCTTTTTTCTATTTCCAAACGTCCGACAGGAGCTTGCATGTAGCCGCTAAACGGATTCCACTGAATAGCGAAAAGTGCAGTGGTAATTTTATATTGGCTATACACTTGATCATTGGCTATGAAATTGTAATCAAAAAGCGGATTGATTTCGGAGTATGAAAGTGAAAAATAACTACTGGTTTTGGGAATGTATTTGCTCTCTATAAAGGCCGAAAATGATTTGTTTTCATAAAAAGTAGATACGTTTATTGGCCGCGGATCATATATTCGAAAACGGCGGTTTTGCGTGGCAAATTGAATCTGACCAATTTCACTTAAATCATCTGTGTAACTCAAATTAACCCATGTATTGGTTGTTTTGTCTATTTGGTAAGAAGGTGTGATGCCAAATTTAAATGCATCATCTTTGAGTCCGTATGCCCCATAAAAAGCCAATTTATACCTTTCTGAAAGTTTGGAGTTGGTAACAGCGCCAAATCCCAAACGAAAACCCTCGTAGTTGTTGTATTTGGCAATGCTTCGCAAATCAATATCAAGTATTTTAAATGGAATATAACCATTGATTACTTTTCGTCCAAAAAGAAGTCTTTTTTCTATTTTCTCGGCTTCAGAAATACTATCCAATGCAATGTAAGTATACAATTTTCGCTTGTCGAGTGTGTCTTTGCTAAAGGCAGACCAGTATTTTTCATCTACTTGTAAACTCGATTTTGGTATATCAATTTTGATGAAAGGATCTGTGATACTTGTTGTTTGATTGATTTTGATGTCGAATGGTTTGGATTCAATGCGCAAATACGCTTGATCAGAAGCATCATTTTGTTCGCGGAGTTTTGATGTAGAGTTGAATTTGATTGTTCCGCCTAAAATTTTTAAATCTTCGGTGTTGTTGCCCTTTACGACTTCAAACTTTCGTTTTTCAGGAAACCAAAGATTAAATTCCTTCATATAATTGAACGTGTAAGTAGCATTGATGTGAACTGTTCCGTAGATTTTGTAAAAAGCTTTCGCCACACCAAAAGTTTGGGCGTCAATGTAAATCAGTCCGCGCAAACTGCTCGATTTTAAGTTTTTAGGTTGAAAGTAAACACGGTAAACGGTTCTGTCTTGAATGCGCAACGTGTCCATCAATTTGTAGTTGTAAAACCGTCTTCCTAGCGTAGAAATCGGGTTCATTACTGGAATTTCTATAATCTCAAAAGGGTTTTCATAAATAGAATACGATACTAGTTTTAAACCCAAATACTCGTAAATCGGTTGTTTGAAACCAGCCATTCGAGTGGCCAAGATGGTTTCTTTAGTTCCTTTGTGGTTGTGTTGAATCAGGTTGACTTTTTCGGCTTGGTAAATGTGTTGTTTTTCCGTTAGTTTTTTAAAACGGTAATTCGACGAATCGAGTTTGATTCGCTTGACTCCGAAAATATTTCGCTTTACGACAGTGTCTATTTTACTGCTAATTTGCTCAGGATGAGCTGATACCAGTACTTTTTCGTAGTTTTTGTATTCAAATGACTCGAGTGCTTTTTCGGGATTATTGAGGTTTTTTTTCTCAACCATTGCCTTGACCAGATTGTTCACCGTTTGTTCCGAATGAATTTGAATTTCTTTTTGCGAATGGTCGGAAATCATTTTTACCATCATAAAGGTAGCGTTCTCACTTACATAGTAGTTATTGTCGTGATAGCCTTTGTATTTAAAAACCACGGGTTTTTTTTCGTTGGTAATGGTAATCGTAAAACGTCCTTCCCAATCGGCGGTTAAGGTTTTTCCGTTGTGTGAAATTTTGGCAAAAGCAATCGGAATGGCATTGTCATAATCGATAACTTGACCTTGTAGTGTTTTTTGGGCAATGGCAAAATGCGTGATAAAAATAAGGCAAAATGTCCAAAAATAGTTCATGCGTTTTGATGATAACTGCACAAAAATAACGATAAAAAAATCCAAACATTGTGGTGTTTGGATTAGTTATTACGTGTGTTATTAACACTATACTTTCATAATTTCGGCTTCTTTGATGGCCAAATGTTCATCTATTTTCTTAATGAAATTATCAGTTAATTTTTGTACATCATCTTCTGCTTTTTTGCACAAATCTTCAGAAGCGCCCTCTTTTTCTAATTTTTTAATTTCGTTGTTGGCGTCTTTCCGATGGTTTCGAATACCAATTTTAGCATCTTCAGCTTCTTGTTTGGCTTGTTTTACCAAATCTCTACGGCGTTCTTCGGTGAGTGGCGGTACACTAATAATCACAACATCACCATTATTCATCGGGTTAAACCCAAGGTTGGCCACCATAATCGCTTTTTCGATAGTGGTTAACATGCTTTTTTCATACGGTTGAATGGTAATCGTACGGGCATCGGGAGTACTAACATTGGCAATTTGAGACAACGGCGTTTGAGAGCCATAATATTCTACAAAAACACTGCCTAACATTTGTGGTGATGCTTTACCTGCACGGATATTTAAAAATGATTTTTCTAAATGCGCCACCGAAGCCGTCATTGCTTCTTTAGTTTCATCAATGATAAATTCTATTTCTTCCATGTTTATTTGAGATTTTTAGACTCTTTAAATTTATTAGACTTTTAGATAATCTAACGATCTAAAAACCTAATAAATCTAACATCTATTATATATTTACAATTGTTCCTACGTTTTCGCCTTCACAAATTTTGAGTAAATTACCTCTTTTATTCATATCGAATACAACGATTGGCAATTTGTTTTCTTGACTTAAGGTAAAAGCGGTTGTGTCCATTACGTTGAGTCCTCTTTTCAACACATCTTCAAACGAAATGTAATCAAATTTCACCGCTGTTTTGTCTTTCTCGGGATCAGCTGTGTACACACCATCTACGCGTGTTCCTTTCAATATCACATCGGCATGAACTTCAACACCACGTAAAACGGCTGCCGTATCTGTGGTAAAATATGGATTCCCGGTTCCTGCACCAAAAATTACAATTCTGC
>CAZAJH010000008.1:0-5845 GCA_964485385.1 uncultured Flavobacterium sp. | reverse complement strand
CCTTTTTCCAAATGGCGAACGGCTCTTCTCTTGATATAGGGTTCGGCAATTGCCTCAATTTTTAACGCCGTTTGTAAACGGGTTAGCATTCCTTTGTCTTCTAAGGCGCCTTGCAATGCCATTCCGTTGATTACGGTGGCCAACATTCCCATATAATCGCCTTGTACCCGATCCATTCCATTACTCGCACCAGCAACTCCTCTAAAAATATTTCCACCGCCTATTACAATGGCAATTTCAACACCTTTGTCGTGAATTTGTTTGATTTCATCAGCGTATTCAGCCAATATTTTAGGATCAATTCCGTACTGGCGTTCACCCATTAATGCTTCACCACTCAATTTTAGAAGAATTCTTTTGTATTTCATTTTGGATTGTCGTTCTGTTTTGAAGTGCAAATATAGTTATTATCTGATTTAATAAAAGAGCAAAATAGAATTTATAATTTGAACGAATGGAACGATTTTTTTGCCGTTTGATAGCCAATCTCAAAGATTTGATCCATCTTGTTTTTGTTGGTTTCAAAGGTATTAAAACTGGCCAACTCCTCGGGCTCAATCACCCAATCACAGTTGTTGAATTTTTGTAAATTGGAATTGGCAGACAGCAATTCAAATGCTCGAGTCGTTACCGCTTTAATCGATTTGAGATCTTTGGCTTCAATTTTTTGAACCGGACTCACATACACTCCAATAATGGTATCGCATCGGCCTTGCAAAATATCGGTTGGAAAATGGTTTAGAATTCCACCATCACTATACAAGTTATTGTCAATTTGGTAGGGAGAAATTACACCCGGAACCGCCGATGAAGCCAAAACAGCGTCTACAATTTGGGTATGGTTGTCAAAAATTTTTAACTTTCCTTTTACCATATCAGTGGCAGTAATGTAAAGCGGAATTTTTAGCTCATTCATTTTAGCCTCACCAAAAACCTCTTTGAAATAAACAATAAACGACTCCGAATCAATGATACCAGGTTTTTTTAATGTAAAGTGTTTCCAATGAAAAAAGTAAATCGATTTAAAAAAAGCCAAGATTTCTTCTGGTGTTTTTCCCCAGGCATACAATGCACCCACAATAGCACCTGCACTCGACCCCGACAGCAGCGAGGGTCTTATTTGTTGTTCTTCTAAAAACTGAATTACACCAGCGTGAGCAATTCCTTTGGTCCCACCGCCAGACAAAGCATAACCAATTGATTTATGAGTTGCATCCATAATTGTAATTTTAAAACAAAGCAGACTGTAATACTTGTTACCAAACAATTGTAAAAATAAAACTAATTTTGCAGTCTAAAACAAACAAATGGACGCAATTATTAAAAACAGTTTGGCTCAAAGTTATTCTTACGAAGAGTACCGAGATTTGGTTAGTTCTTTGGTTAAGCAAGGCAAAACAACAGGTCACGATCAGTCTGAAGCTATGATTCATTACACCGAACTCAATGAAGCTCGGTTGCATCGATTGGATAAAACGATACAAGTAACCGACGAAGTGGCTTCGTTTTTAAAAAGTAACAAACGACCCTATATTTGGCTTGTTATTTCAGAGGGTTGGTGTGGCGATGCAGCTCAAATTTTACCCATCATCAACAAAATGGCATTGGTAAACAGTACTATTGATTTGCGAATCGTGCTCCGCGACGACAACGATGAGTTGATGAACCAATTTTTAACCAACGGAACAAAATCCATTCCGAAACTCATTATTATCGATAAAGAAACGGGTACAGTTTTGAACCATTTTGGACCTCGACCAGCAGGAGCTAAACAATTGATTTTGGATTATAAAGCCCAACATGGCGTGGTAGATGAAACAGCTAAAATAGAATTGCAAAAATGGTATTTGGCCGATAAAGGAGTTACAACGCAAAACGAAATTATAGCATTGATGCGTTAATCTCTTGCTCGAACTCGGCTGGAGAAACAGCGTTTTTGACCTCGTAATGGCCAATTTTAGTGCGACGCAAAACCGTTAAGTGTGCTCCTGATTGAAGGGCTTTTCCAAAATCATAAGCCAACGAACGAATGTAGGTGCCTTTGCTGCACTGTACTCTAAAGTCAATTTCGGGTAAGTCAATTCGGGTAATTTCAAATTCGTAAATCGTCGTTTTTCGTGAGGTAATTTCTACTTCAGAACCTTCTCGGGCATGCTCGTACAAACGCTTTCCGTCTTTTTTGATAGCCGAAAAAACAGGCGGTTTTTGATCGATTTCGCCTAAAAATTGTTGGGTTGTTTTTTCAATTAATGCTGTGGAAATATGCGCAATTGGAAAAGTGGCATCTATTTCAGTTTCTAAATCGTAAGAAGGTGTAGTAGCACCTACAAAAAAAGTACCCGTGTATTCCTTGGTTTGGGCCTGTATTTCCGTAATTTTTTTGGTGAATTTTCCGGTACAAACAATTAGTAATCCAGTGGCTAATGGATCTAAAGTGCCAGCATGACCAATTTTGAATTTTTTCGGAAGGTTGAATTTGCGTTTGAGTAAATACTTCAATTTGTTGACAGCCTGAAACGAACTCCAAGTAAGTGGTTTGTCAATGAGCAGGATTTGTCCTTCCAAAAAATCGTCGGCCGTTTTCAACTTTTAGCGGTTTAATGTAAAGTAAATTAACAAAAGAACTCCAGCTATAATTCGGTAATAACCCCACGGTTTGAATCCGTATTTTTTGATGATTCCAATAAAGAATTTAATCGCAATTACCGCAACAATAAAAGCCACAATATTCCCGATGAGGAACATTTTCAAGTTGTCACTCGATTGTGTAAGTAATTCGTAGCCTTTGAGTTGCGAAGTTTCATAGGTTTTTAAAAACAACGAATAAGTGGTCACCGCAAACATGGTAGGAACAGCCAGAAAAAAAGAAAACTCGGCAGCGGTCTCTCGCGTTAGCCCTTGTTGCATTCCGCCAATGATGGAAGCAGCAGAACGACTCGTTCCAGGCATCATAGCCAAACATTGCCACAACCCGATAGTTACCGCTTTTTTGATGGTAATATCTTCTTCTTTAGCTACAGTTGGATGATTGAATCGATTGTCAACAAACAACAGCACAATTCCTCCAACAATGAGCACAATGGCAATTGGTATTGGGTTTCCGAGTACAGCATCGATTTTATCATCAAACAATTTACCCAAAAGTAAAGCCGGAATAACCGCAGCGCACAATTTGAGGTAAAAGTTGATTTTTTTGAAATCGAAGAATTTTCTCCAATACAAAACAACTACAGCCAAAATAGCCCCAAACTGGATAGCCACTTGAAAAAGTTTGACAAAATCGTCTTCTTGAATACCAAAAAAAGAACTGGTAAATATCATGTGAGCTGTTGAAGAAACGGGTAAATATTCGGTTAATCCTTCAACGATAGCAATGATGATGGCTTGTAGTAAATCCATTTAGTTTTTGGTCTTTTTGAAAATCGAATAAATCACTACTCCAAACCCGGCTAACACCATTGTAGGAGCCAAACCAATTCGTCTAAAACTAAACAATTCTTTTTCCTTAAACACGTTTGGATCGTCACTTCCGCCACCACTCATCAACACAAAACCTACTGCAATTATTCCCAATCCTATCAATAGGAATTTGTAATTAACAGCCTCAAATAAAAATCCATTTTTGTTTTCGTTTTCTTTCATGATGTATTGTTTTAAAATAATTGATCTAGTTTTTAGTTTTGGTAGGCGTTCAAATATTTTTGAGTTTCGCTAGGTACTGCTACTTTGTGCTTGATGCTGTACTGCAATACTAGTCTAGCGGCTTCAAGTTGCACTTCTTTTTTTTGTGTAGACGAACGGCATTTTAAAACCCTGTTTTTGAAATATTTTTGAGTTAAAATGTAGTTTATCTGCGCTACTTCGTTCATAAAAGTCCAAACATAATCAGCTTGCAATGATTCGTGAAATTTGGATTGAAGTGGTAATTCAAACCCTTTTTTTTTTGTCTTTCCAAAACACCACAATCTTTTCGGCAGCATTATATTCTTTTGAGCCTCTCAACGAATGATGGGTCAGAATAAATTGACTTGATGCATACAAACCGCCTTCAAATTCATCTGTAAATTCGGGTTGCTTCGCTTTGATAATCGCTTTGTGAAGATTCACCATTTCTTGCGCAATTAGCGTGTAAGGTAAACCCAACAAAAAGAAAAACAGCACTGTTTTTTTCATGTTTTAATACAAATCGTCGGTTCTTAAATTTAGAAAACGCTGCGTAGCAAAATAAGTACTAACCCAAGTAATGATAACACCCAGAACCAACACGCCAAACAAAACAGCTATAGTCAATTCAATATCTTTAAAAATGTCTAACGCAGGAAAATTCACATGGATGTAAAACAAAACACCAAGCAAAACCAAAACCGCCAGAACCGAACCAATGATTCCCAAAATTACACTTCTTCTTACAAACGGTCTGCGGATAAATGCTTTGGTAGCACCCACCATTTGCATCGTTTTGATAATAAATCGATTGGCGTAAATGGCCAAACGAAGCGAGCTGTTGATCAATAAAAAGGAAATCACTGCAAAAACGGCACTCACCACCAAAACCCAAAAGCTAACATTGCGAATGTTGTCGTTAACCAACGTGATGAGTTGTTTGTCGTATACAACATCTGCCACCATCGGATTGGAACGAATTTGATTTTCGGCTCTCGAAAACCCTGGATTGGTTACGTAATCGGCTTTCAAATGAATATCAAAAGAGTTGTAAAGCGGGTTAGCGCCCAAATATTCAACAAAATTTTCTCCTAGTGTTTTTTCGTGTTCTTTGGCGGCCGCTTCTTTAGAAACATATTTGAAGTCTTTGGCAAAAGGAGACGCTTTCAATTCAGCGTCAAAAGCTTTGAAAACACTGTCGTTGGCTTCATTTTTAAAGAAAACAGTCATCACAATATCTTCTTTGAAATTGTCGGATAAACGTTTGGAATTAATCACAAAAAGACCCAGTAATCCAAGTAAAAACAGTACCAAAAAAACACTCAGTACGACTGATACATACGATGTAACTACTCTTCTCTTCTGAAATTTCTCAAATGATGATGCCATAAATTGTATTTTAAGCCGTAAAATTAATAAAGAATTTGTTTATTCATAGTTTATAACGTTTAAAGTTTTGACTTTAGTACAATAAACGTAAATTTGCAGGCGATTATCCGAAACATTAACTTTCGATTAACTTTGACTGAAAAAATCAAAATTTTTAACAAAGTAAATTCTTACAGATTTTATGTTTTTAAAAACGATAATTTTGAACGATTTTAGTATTAATAAAAAAATAAAAACTCAGTAACTAAGTTTAGAGTCATTCAATAACTCAGCCACTCAGCCACTCAGTCACTTAAAAAATGAAGTACTTTCACGAACAAATCGAAGCCAAATGGCAACAGTATTGGGCCGAAAACCAAACTTTTGCAGCGTCTAATCACTCCGATCAACCCAAATATTATGTGTTGGATATGTTTCCGTATCCTTCGGGCGCAGGCTTACATGTTGGGCACCCGCTAGGCTATATTGCCTCAGATATTGTAGCGCGTTACAAACGCCACAAAGGATTCAATGTGTTGCATCCACAAGGCTATGATTCTTTTGGTTTGCCTGCCGAACAATATGCCATTCAAACGGGTCAACATCCCGAAAAAACCACCCGCGAAAACATTGCGCGTTACCGTGAACAGCTCGATAAAATTGGTTTTTCGTTCGATTGGAGTCGCGAAGTACGCACTTCCAACCCAGATTATTACAAACATACGCAGTGGATTTTCATTCAGTTGTTTAACTCCTGGTACAACAACGATACAGATAAAGCCGAAGACATTGCAACCTTGATTTCTATTTTTGA
>CAZAJH010000007.1:0-19230 GCA_964485385.1 uncultured Flavobacterium sp. | reverse complement strand
ATCACGACGGGCTTCAGGTTTTAGTTGTCTTTCAATTAAATACGTGTAGGCATCCAAATCAGGTTGGTTATTTGGGTTGACTTGAAACACTTGTTTTTCGCGTTCCAGCACTTGCAAACCCATATAGGCCGCACCCAAATCGCCAGTCACCACCAACAAATCGGTTGCTTTAGCGCCATTTCGGTACACTATAGTTGCTTCATCGGCCTCACCAATTGCAGTTACCGATAAAATTAATCCTTTTTGTGACGAAGTCGTATCGCCACCAATTACATCAACATTATATATTTTAGAGGCCAATTCGATTCCTGCATACAATTCCTCCAAAGCTTCCAACGGAAATCGATTGGAAACCGCCACTGAAATGGTAATTTGTGTTGGTTTGGCATTCATCGCACAAATATCGGATACATTTACAACAACGGCTTTGTATCCCAAATGTTTCAAGGGCATGTAGGACAAATCAAAATGAACGCCTTCAATCAACAAATCGGTTGAAACCACTACTTTCTTATCCTTAAAATCCAAAACAGCAGCATCATCACCAATACTTTTTAGGGTTGAAGGTTGTTTTACATCAAAATTTTTGGTCAAATGATCAATCAAACCAAATTCGCCCAATTGCGCAATGGAAGTACGTTGTGGAGTTTTATCTTCTAACATTTTTTGGTACTAATTAGAGTGCAAAGGTACAAAGATTTTCCACCTTAATGGAAATGCCATCTATTCAAATTTCTTCTTTGGGCTGTTTTGCTAAACATGTGCTTCTATAAAAAATGTTAAAAATAGTGTAACAAAATGCGTCACAATATCACTTATACTCTAAATCAAAACCAGAATGGATTATGAAATTAAAAATCAATAATTTAAGTAAAACATACAGCAACGGTGTAAAAGCGCTGGATAATTTAAACCTCGAAATTGGAACCGGAATGTTTGGCCTTTTGGGACCTAATGGCGCAGGAAAGTCAAGCTTGATGCGCACCATTGCTACGCTGCAAAAACCAGATTCAGGAACCATTGAATTTGATGGTATAAACGTGCTCGAAAATCAAATGGAGTTGAGAAAAGTACTCGGCTATTTGCCGCAAGAGTTTGGCGTTTATCCGAATATGTCTGCTGAAAATTTGTTGGATTATTTTGCTCAATTAAAAGGAATTGCTTCAAAAAAAGAACGAATGGCAATCGTTAAAGAAGTCTTAGAAGTAACCAACTTATACGATGTGCGTATGAAAAATGTAAGCGGCTATTCAGGGGGTATGAAACAACGTTTTGGTATAGCTCAATTGCTATTGAATCATCCGAAATTGATTATTGTAGACGAACCCACAGCGGGTCTTGATCCTGCTGAAAGACATCGTTTTTTAAACGTGTTGCGCGAAATAGGAACCAATCATACCGTAATTTTTTCCACTCATATTGTTGATGATGTGAAAGAATTATGCCACGAAATGGCCATATTAAATGGCGGAAAAATTTTAAATCAAACCACACCAAAAGCGGCAACAGAAGCGCTCAAAGGGCAAATTTGGACCAAGGTAATCGCACGGGAAGCATTGGAAGAAAATGAGAAAGAATTCAATGTAATTTCTTCCAATTACAATCAAGATAATACGCTAAATATTCGTGTTTACAATCAGAGCAAACCAAACGAAACATTCAACGAGGTAGAACCTCAATTAGAAGACGTTTATTTTGTAGCACTAAAAAAGGATCAATAGTATGTTGGGAACCATATTTACTTTCGAATTAAAAAGATGGTTTAAAAATCCAGCTTTTTACATCTATGTCGCTATCTTCTTCGGAATCTCTTTATTGATGATGGGAAGTAGCTTAGGTATATTTGATAATTTCAAAACCACAACTTCTTCCAATGCGATGGCCAATTCGCCCATTGCTTTAAATGGAATGCTCAACGGCTTGTCAGTTTTTATTTATTTTTTATTGCCATCCATTATTGGCGCATCAGTTTACCGCGATTTCAAATACAACATGCACTCCATTTTGTTTTCCTATCCTTTCACAAAGTGGAATTACCTGTTGAGCAAGTTTTTTAGCTCTTTTCTCGTAGTGGTACTCATTACATTATTTGTGGGATTAGGTGCCTTTTTAGCTTCTTTTTTACCAGGAGTAAACCCCGAATTAATAGGACCACACCGATTATTGGCGTACATTCAAAGTTATTTGATTTTTGTGATTCCCAACTTGTTCTTTTACGGTGTAATCGTTTTTTCGGTAGTTACCCTTACACGCAATATTTCGGTTGGATTTATCACCATAATACTGTTGCTATTCATCCAAAGTGTTATAGAAAGTTTTACTAGAGATGTAGAAAACCGATACATCGTTGCTTTGCTTGAGCCCTTTGGTGCTGAGGCATTACAATACTACACTAAGTATTGGACCGTATATGAAAAAAATGAAAACTTGTTGCCATTTACAGGGGTTGTATTGTACAATCGATTGATTTGGTTCGGGATCTCTAGTGCAATTCTAGCCCTTATGTTCCGCAGTTTTTCATTTACCCAAACCGCACTCACATTTGGGAAAAATAAAAGCAGTGAACGCATAACGAAAAACAATTTTGGAGGGATTACCAAAATCAATTTGCCCAAGGTTAGTTTTGATTATTCTTTGCAACAAAACCTAAGAACTACGTGGAATTTGTCTAACATCGATTTTAAATTCATCGTAAAAAATTGGGTTTTTATTGCCATTGTTATAGTTGGACTTATGTTCATTCTCCTCACAGCGTTGACGGCAGGTCAGTTATTCGGAACAGAAACCTATCCAGTTACTTGGCAAATGCTCGAAATACCTGGCGAAACGTTCGGCCTTTTCATCAATTTGGTGACTTTCTTGTTTTCAGGTATACTGATTCACCGGGGTACAACTTCTCGGATGAATCACCTTGTTGATGTGACTCCAACGCCCAATTGGGTTTTACTCCTCTCCAAGTTTATTGCTATCGTCAAAATGCAAATGGTGTTGCTTTTTGTCATCCTGATTGCTGGTGTTTTGTTTCAAATTTACAAGGGTTATTACCATTTTGAAATAGGCCATTATTTGACTGAATTATTTGGAATTCGATTGATAAACTATGTCATTTGGGCACTTTTAGCCG
Organism: uncultured Flavobacterium sp.; assembly: GCA_964485385.1. GTDB lineage: Bacteria > Bacteroidota > Bacteroidia > Flavobacteriales > Flavobacteriaceae > Flavobacterium. The sequence continues at coordinate 16,106 of CAZAJH010000007.1, read as the reverse complement.
TTTTTATACAAACACTTTTCAAAAATTATTTACTCGGGTTTTTCATACTTCTTTTGCTTTCTATCGGGTTAAACTTTTTACCAGCAATAGGGGTTGAACAAGATATTTACAGCTACAACAGTGATCCAGGGTATAATTATTCAGATATGAATGGATATGGACACGGTTTGAAATTTTATTACTTGTACAAAACCTATTGGTTGCTTCTGGGAATTGTATTGTTTGGATTGGCCCTTTTGTTTTGGACTCGAGGTGTTGGTCAATCGGTTAAAGGCCGTTGGAACGATGCCAGATCCCGAATGAATACTAAAATTGCGCTTTCAGTTGGATTGGCTTTGTTGTCTTTTTTGGGAATAGGAAGTACCATTTATTACCAAGATAATATCGTTAATGACAACAAATCAAGCAAAGAAATCGAAAAGGAAATGGCCGATTGGGAAAAAAAGTATAAAAAGTACCAACACAAACCACAACCTCGAATTACCGATGTTAAGGTAGATGTTGATTTGTATCCTGAGGAACGGAATTATTTTGTAAAAGGTACGTATACAATAAAAAACAAGACTAGTCAACCTATCGATTCTATTTTTGTGAATTTGGGAGAAGAATCGAAAATCAGTTTTACTGTCAAAAACAAATTGGTTTCAAACGACACGCTTTTCAATTTTAATATATATAAGTTAGAAAAACCGCTAGCAGCTGGCGATTCCATTCAAATGAATTTTACGCTCAAAAATAAACCCAACAATTTGTTTAGCGACAATTCGCCAGTATTATACAACGGAACATTCATCAACAACGGTTTGTTTCCATCTATTGGCTATTCGGATATGAGCGAATTAACTGACAATGAAGTTCGTAAAAAATACGGATTAAAACCCAAAGAGCGAATGGCCAAACCCACCGATTCCATCGCCAGAATGAACACGTACATCAGCAGCGATGCCGATTGGATTACCTTTGAAACTACAGTAAGTACTAGTGCCGATCAAACGGCTATTGCGCCAGGTTATTTGACCAAAAAATGGACCAAAAATAACCGCAATTATTTCCATTATAAAATGGATCGAAAAATGTTGAATTTCTACGCTTTTCAATCAGCCAAATACGAAATCAAACGCGATAAGTGGAAAAACATCAACATCGAGATTTATTACCACAAAGGACACGAGTACAATGTTGATCGCATGATAAAATCAGCAAAAAAATCACTCGAATATTACACATCCAATTTTAGTCCATACCAACACAAACAAGTTCGCATAATAGAGTTTCCGCGAACTGGCGGCGGTTTTGCACAATCATTTGCTAATACCATTCCATTTTCTGAAGCCATCGGATTTATTGCAGATGTAGACGATGAAAATCCCGATGCAGTAGATTACCCTTTTTCGGTAACCGCTCATGAAATTGCTCATCAGTGGTGGGCACATCAAGTAATCGGCGCAAACGTGCAAGGTGCTACGTTAATGTCGGAGAGTTTGTCGGAGTATAGTTCGCTCAAAGTGTTGGAACATACCTACGGTAAATCGCAAATGCGCAAGTTTTTGAAAGAGGCATTGGATGATTACCTCCAAGGCAGAACTTTTGAAGACAAAAAAGAGCAACCGCTCATGTTCAACGAAAATCAACAATACATTCACTACCAAAAAGGGTCGCTCGTATTGTATGCGCTAAGTGATTTTATTGGTGAAAAAACCATGAACAACGCACTCAAAGAGTACATCAAAAAAGTGGCTTTTCAAGAAGCTCCGTACACCAACTCAATCGAGTTTGTTGCCGAGTTGAAAAAAGCGACACCCGATTCGCTACAGTACGTAATTAATGATATGTTTGAAACCATCACCTTATATGACAACCGAGTGAAAGAGGCCAAAACCAAAAAATTGCCCAACGGGAAATACCAAGTTGATATTGAGTTTGAAGTCTCTAAATACAAAGCCGACGATACAGGGAAACGTGTTTTTAGAGATGCCAAGGGCAAAACACTAACTTTTTCCAAAAAAGGAAGTAAAGCCAAAGTCGAATCATTTCCTTTGAATGATTATGTTGAAATAGGCGTTTTTGCAGAGCAAACCATCAAAGGCAAAAAAACCGACAAAGAATTGTATTTACGTAAAGTAAAAATCAATAAAATTGACAATAAAGTGTCGTTGGTTGTCAATGAAAAACCAGTTGAAGTCGGTGTAGATCCATACAATAAACTAATTGACACGGATTCTGACGACAACCGAAGAAAATTATAAAACGAGAAAGGTGAGGCGAAAGTTTCACCTTTTTTCTATCTTTATGAGATAGTTTTTTCTCAAAAATACGATATGAAAATACATCCAATTGTCACACTTACGTTGAATCCATCATTAGACAAGTCCACTCATTTTACCGGATTGGTTCCCGAAAAAAAGATACGCTGCGAAAAACCACGATACGATGCTGGCGGTGGCGGAATCAACGTTTCTAAAGCCATTTCTAAATTGGGAGGAAATTCACTTTGCGTATTTACTTCGGGTGGTTCAACAGGAGAATTGTTAGAAGAATTAGTTACCAATGAAGGAATCGAAAGTTATGTGTTGAAAACCAAAAACTGGACACGAGAGAACTTCATCGCTTTTGAGAATGCAACCCAAGTACAATACCGATTTGGATTTCCTGGAAATGAACTATCAGAAGAAGAAAAACAGTCAATTCTATCCAAAGTTAGCGAATTGGAAACCTCATATTTAGTCATCAGCGGCAGTTTGAACGAAGGATTGCATCCTAGTTTTTATCAAAAAATTATTGAAATTGCTCAACAATCAGGAACTAAAATTATTGTTGATACATCAGGTGAAGCGTTACAAAAAGTAGTTGAAACGGGAGCGTATTTAATCAAACCTAATATTGGTGAATTAGCCAAACTAATGGGTGTAGAACGATTGGAATTACCCGAAGTGGAACAAGCCGCCAAAGATTTAATTGCCAAAGGAAGTGCAGAAATAGTGGTCGTTTCTCTCGGAGCCGATGGTGCCATTTTAGTGACCAAAGAGGAAACGCATTTGGTAAAAGCACCCAAAGTTGAAATGAAAAGCACAGTTGGTGCTGGCGATAGCATGGTAGGCGGAATGGTTTGGGCATTATCGCAAAACAAACCCTTGAAAGAAGTCATTCAACTTGGCGTTTGTTGCGGAACTGCAGCCACCATGAACGAAGGAACGCAACTTTTTAGGAGAGAAGATGTAGAAAAATTATTTAAGGAAATACAATCTTAATTTTACCATATAAGACATATAAGGTCATTTAAGTTTTCTTCTATGTCCTTACATGCCTTATATGGTTCAAAAAAACCCAACAACTTTCGCCATTGGGTTCATTCAAAATTTATAATTTAAAATTCAAAATACTATTTAATCATTCAACTTCAACACCGCCATAAATGCTTCTTGCGGAATTTCTACATTTCCTACTTGACGCATTCTCTTTTTCCCTTTTTTCTGTTTTTCAAGAAGTTTACGTTTTCTGGAAATATCTCCACCGTAACATTTGGCAGTAACGTCTTTTCGCAACGCTTTTATCGTTTCACGTGCAATGATTTTTGCCCCAATCGCCGCTTGAATCGGAATGTCAAATTGCTGTCTCGGTATCAACTCACGCAATTTCTCACACATTTTTTTACCAATATTGTACGCATTGTCTTCGTGAATCAACGCCGAAAGTGCATCAACCGATTGGGCATTCAACAACACGTCCAATTTCACCAATTTTGAAGTTCGCATACCAATGGGCGAGTAGTCAAACGACGCATAACCTTTGGAAACCGTTTTCAATCGGTCGTAAAAATCAAATACAATTTCCGCCAAAGGCATATCAAAATTCAACTCTACTCGTTCGGTCGTCAAATAGGTTTGATTGGTAATGATGCCGCGTTTTTCAATACACAAACTCATCACATTGCCCACAAAATCGGCTTTAGTAATAATGGTCGCTTTAATATAAGGTTCTTCTACACGATCCAATTTGGATGGTTCGGGTAAATCAGAAGGATTGTTAACAATTATACCTGTTTCAGGATCTTTTTTGGTATACGCCAAATACGAAACGTTAGGAACCGTAGTAATTACCGTCATGTCAAACTCACGCTCTAATCGCTCTTGAATGATTTCCAAATGCAACATTCCTAAGAATCCGCAACGGAAACCAAAGCCCAACGCAGCCGAACTTTCCGCAGCAAATACCAACGAGGCATCGTTCAATTGCAACTTCTCCATCGACGCACGCAAGTCTTCAAAATCTTCGGTATCAACTGGGTAAATTCCCGCAAAAACCATGGGTTTTACGTTTTCAAAACCCGTAATCATATTGGTAGTTGGCGTTTTCGCATCGGTAATCGTGTCGCCCACTTTTACTTCTTTTGCCTCTTTTATTCCGGATATCAAATACCCAACATCACCCGAAGAAATGACACTTTTCGGAACCTGATTCAGTTTCAATGTTCCTACTTCATCCGCAAAATATTCGTTGCCGGTCGCCATGAATTTGATTTTCTGACCTTTACGAATTTCGCCGTTTTTCACTCGGAAAATAACTTCAATACCACGAAACGGATTGTAATGCGAATCGAAAATCAACGCCTGTAATGGTTCGTTCGGATCGCCTTTTGGAGCCGGAATTTTCTCAATAATCGCAGCCAAAATATTTTCCACACCAAATCCGGTTTTACCTGAAGCGTGAATGATATCTTCCAATTTACAACCGAGTAAATCAATAATATCGTCGCTCACTTCCTCTGGATTGGCACTAGGTAAATCCACTTTATTCAACACTGGAATAATTTCCAAGTCGTTTTCCAAAGCCAAATACAAGTTAGAAATCGTCTGAGCTTGAATACTTTGTGCGGCATCTACAATCAAAAGCGCACCTTCGCAAGCGGCAATCGAACGCGACACTTCATAGCTAAAATCCACGTGACCAGGCGTGTCAATCAAATTCAAAATATAATCTTCGCCTTTGTATTTGTACTCCATCTGAATGGCGTGACTTTTAATCGTAATGCCACGTTCGCGCTCCAAATCCATATTGTCCAACAACTGCGCTTTTTCTTCACGTGCCGAAACCGTCTGAGTCGCACTCAACAAGCGATCGGCCAACGTACTTTTCCCGTGGTCAATGTGTGCAATAATGCAAAAATTTCTAATATTTTTCATGCTCTTTCTCTTCGTTTTTTTGGGCGTTTCCGCCGAAAATGGCGGACGGGCTTTCCGCACTCGCTTCCCGATTGCCATCGGGAGAGCTCAAACAATGCTGCAATCCCTAACGCAAATCCCCGTCAATTAGGAATTAGTGTGCAAATATAATGCAAAACTTTGGATTTTAATCCTAACAGGTTTCCAAAACCTGTTAGGTTTCATTTGAGAAAATAAAGAGGTAAAGATTCGTAATGTTTTAATGGTTAAAAATTGTAAAATCAAAATTTTGTACTTTTGCAAAAAATTCGACACTAATGCCCAAAATAGGCAACATCATTTTACCCGATTTTCCACTCTTACTTGCGCCTATGGAAGACGTGAGCGATCCGCCATTTCGTAGATTGTGCAAATTGCATGGCGCCGATTTGATGTACTCCGAGTTCATTTCCTCCGAAGGATTGATTCGCGATGCCATCAAAAGCCGTCAAAAATTGGACATTTTTGATTACGAACGACCCGTTGGTATCCAAATTTTTGGTGGCGATGAAGAAGCCATGGAGATGTCATCGCGCATTGTAGATGCCGTACAACCCGATTTAGTGGATATCAACTTTGGTTGTCCGGTAAAAAAAGTGGTCTGCAAAGGCGCTGGTGCGGGTGTGTTGAAAGACGTCGATTTGATGGTGCGTTTGACCAAAGCGGTAATCAAAGGAACCAATCTTCCGGTGACGGTAAAAACGCGCTTGGGTTGGGACGAAAATTCAATCAATATTGATGAGGTGGCCGAACGACTGCAAGATGTTGGAGTGCAAGCCTTAACCGTTCATGGTCGCACGCGCGCTCAAATGTACAAAGGGCATTCTGATTGGAGTCATATTCAGCGGGTAAAGGAAAATCCGAGAATTACCATGCCAATTTTTGGAAACGGCGACATTGATTCGCCCGAAAAAGCATTGGAATACAAAAACAAATACGGTCTAGACGGTATTATGATAGGCCGAGCTGCCATTGGTTATCCGTGGATTTTTAACGAAATCAAACATTACTTCAAAACAGGCGAACATTTGCCAGCACCCACTATGAGCGACCGAGTTGAAGCCGCTCGCAATCACCTAACTTGGTCCATGGATTGGAAAGGCGAGCGACTCGGAATTGTAGAAATGCGTCGCCATTATACCAATTATTTTAAAGGTGTTTCCAACTTCAAAGAGCATCGCTTGCGCCTAGTGACCTTGGATGATGCCGAGAGTTTGTTCAAGGCCTTAGACGAAATTCAAGACATTTATTCAAATTATCAATTCGCTTAAAGCGGAAGAGATTCGCTGAGACTTTTTAATACAATAATTATTTCACAGCGCATCACAAAGTAAAAGGAGTTTCTCAAAGAAATATAAAAGTAAATTTAAAACTTAGGGTAACTCTGAGACTTCTCTGTGTCACTCTGTGTAACAATCTACCAATTCAATAATTTTTTACTTACTCGACTACTGGCTATAAAAGCCGCTAGAAATCCCAAAAACAAAATTGTTGCGAGTACAATCAGCAAGTTCGGAATTTCAAAAACAACAGGATAAGCCAATGTTTCGGTTATCATAATCAAGCTGAATTTTTGTTGCAAAAAGACAAGAAGTGAACCCAATAACAGGCCAATTATTCCACCAAAGAAGCTAATTAGAAACCCTTGAAACAAGAATATTTTTCGCAAATCGGTAATTTTAGCTCCCAAATTCAAGAGTGTTTTTAGGTTGTTTTTCTTTTCGATGATAATCATGATCAAAGCACCAATCAATGTAAACAGCGCCACTATAATAATTAAGGTAAAAATCAAATAAACGGCTATATTTTCGGTATTCAACATTTTGTGCAACGTTGAGTTGAGTTCTTCACGGGTTTTAACTTTGACCGCTCCATTAAAAACCGATTCAATTTGACTTCGAATAACCTCACGGTCGCTATTCGGTCGGATTTTTAGTTCTAAACCGGTCAATTCATTTGGCTGAAAACCCATTAGTTCTTGTGAGAGGGCCAAATCAACAAAAACATATTTGCTGTCCAATTCTTCACTTACGGCATAAACACCAACAGGCATCAAATAGTCGACATTAAAGTCATTTTCTACCGACTCAATTTGCCCTTTTTTGGGTTTGGGAACGTAAACTTCCAAAGGATTATTAAAATCAAACAAACCAAGAGACAACTTTTGAGAAATACCGTAACCAATTACTGCTTGAGGAGTTCCTGCCTTGAGCCATTGGCCATTGAAAAGACTTTTAGAAATTTGGTTAGAAGTTTGAAATTCGTTGTCAACTCCTTTTATATAAGTAACTTGTTGCTTTCCATTAAAAGAAAAAAGCACCCGTTCTTCTACCGTTTGACTTACGATGTCGATGCCTTCTAATTTTTTTATAAGTGCTTTTTGTTGAGCGGAAACAATAAATGATTTTTTTTGAGCTGGAATAACTTTTAGATCGGGGTCGAAATTATTGGTAAATTGTACGCTGTAATCACGCAATCCACTAAACACAGACAGCACCACAAAAAGAGCCATAGTACCAACAATAATTCCGCCCAAAGCGATAACTGAAATAATGTTGATAGCATTATTTTTGCTTTTACTAAAAATGTATCGTTGGGCGATGTAAAGCGGAAAATTCACTTACGATTTTTTTCGTTTTTCGAGGAGATCAGGATTCTCAATCGGATTTTCTTTTCCAGATAAGGCATGATCTATTTTTTCAAGGTAATCCAATGTGTCATCAATAAAGAAAGTGAGATTGGGCACTTTGCGCAGTTGTAACTTTACACGTTGGGCTAAATCGTGTTTGATTAGTGGAGCATTTGATTTCACTGCTTCCAAAATTTCTGCCCCTCTTTCTGTTGGAAAAACACTCAAATAAACACGAGCGATACTCAAATCGGTAGTTACACTCACTTTCGAAACCGATATCAACAAATTAGTCAAATTATTTTTTCGAATTTCACCTTGCAGAATGTCGACCAAGTCTTTTTGTAAAACAGCTCCTATTTTTTTTTGTCTATTCGTTTCCATGAGGCAAAAGTATGATTTTTTACGATACTGAGCAACCAACGGATTGAGTATGTGCTAAAGTAAAAACGATTTTTTATAAGAGATTGTACATTTAATTAGGAAGATAAAAATCCAAAAATTACTATCTTTGGCATAGCGACTCAGGCACTCAAGCACGCAGTTGCTCATCCAATGAGAAAAATAGAACACATCGGAATTGCCGTGAAAAGCATCGAGCAGTCCAACGAAATTTTTACTAAATTGTTTAATGCACCAGCTTACAAGGAGGAAACCGTTGAAAGTGAAGGAGTAAAGACTTCTTTTTTTCAGGTTGGCCCTAACAAAATAGAGCTATTAGAGGCAACTACCGAAACCAGTCCTATTGCTAAATTTATTGAAAAAAAAGGCGAGGGAATTCACCACATTGCTTTTGATGTTGCCAACATTGCTGCTGAGGTAGAACGATTAAAAGGAGAAGGTTTTGTAGTATTAAATGAAACGCCCAAAAAAGGGGCAGATAACAAATGGGTTGTTTTTTTACATCCCAAATCCACCAACGGCGTTTTGATTGAGCTTTGTCAAGAAATAGAATAAAAATAGTTGCATCAAACAAAAAATAGTAGTAATATTGCAACCTCAATACTGGTCCTATAGCTCAGTTGGTTAGAGCACCTGACTCATAATCAGGTGGTCCCTGGTTCGAGCCCAGGTGGGACCACAAAACAAATTAGGCTTCTTACAGGAAGCTTTTTTTGTTGGTAATTAAAACTAATGGTAGAAAAAATACGTTTATAGTATATAATTTTCCTTGTGTTTTAACATAATGTTACCTTACATCGATTATTATTGAATAAATGTGACAAAAAATTTTGATGAAATGATTTTTTTTTTACTTTTACGCCCATGAATAGTGTCCCGATGAGAATATTATTAGTTTTTGCAGTGTTTTTTCTAAGTAATTTTAGTTTTGCTGCACCCAATCCACCTCCGCCTACAATACCTCCACCACCAGGTTTACCTATTGATGGCGGTGTAATTGTGCTAATCATTCTCGCGGTAACTTTTGGAATTTATAAAATCTATCGATATAAAAAAAGAGTAGTATAACACTACTCTTTTTTGTTGGCCTGAAGTTTGGCTACGTATTTTCCAATTACATCAAATTCAAGATTTACCATTTCACCCTCTGTAATAGTTTTGAAATTAGTGTGTTCAAAAGTATACGGAATTATGGCTACACTAAACTCATTTTTCTTAGAGTTGACTACTGTTAAACTCACACCATTAATAGTAATAGAACCTTTTTCAATAGTTAAATTGTTTAAAGAAGCATCGTATTCAAACGTAAATGACCAACTGCCATTTGTCTCTCTAACTTCTTTACATCTCCCAATTTGATCAACATGACCCTGTACAATATGGCCATCCAATCGATCGCCCAATTTCATAGCGCGTTCCAAATTGACCCATTCCCCTTTCTTCCAATTTCCAATTGTGGTTTTTAAAATGGTTTCCTTTATTGCAGTTACTGTGTACAATTCATCCTCTATTTTTACAACCGTCAAACAAATGCCATTGTGAGCTACACTTTGGTCTATTTTTAGTTCAGAAGTAATAGAAGATCGAACCGTAATGTGTAAATTGTCATTTTCTTTTTCAATTTGTTCGATAATTCCCAGTGATTCGATAATTCCTGTAAACATTGTAGTTTTATTTTACTAAATTTGTCCCACAAAATTAGCAATTAATAAAAGGCATTATGAAAAAAGCAGAAAATATTATTCTTGGAATTTCTATTGGAGATTTAAATGGTATTGGAAGCGAGGTTATTTTAAAAACATTCGAGGATTCTCGTATGCTTGAGTTGTGTACGCCAGTTATTTTTGCTAATGTTAAAATCATTTCTTTCATAAAAAAAACGTTTGAACTCAATGCTACAATTCATGGTATTGACAAATTAGACCAAATTATAGTAGGAAAAATCAATGTTTTGAATGTGTGGAGAGAGCCTGTAGAGCTCAATTACGGTCAAAGCGATGACACAGTGGGGAAGTATGCCATCAAATCTTTTGTAACAGCAACCCAAGCCTTAAAAGAAGGCAATATCGATGCGCTTGTAACGGCTCCAATAAGCAAATACAACATCCAATCGGATGAATTTAAGTTTCCAGGTCATACCGATTATTTGAGTAAAGAGTTGGGTCAAGAAGCCCTAATGTTGATGGTAAGTGATAATCTGAGAGTCGGATTACTTACCGACCATATACCAGTTACAGATGTTGCCAAACACCTCACCGAAAAGCTCATCACTCAAAAAGTAGAAACGCTAAATAAAAGTTTGATTCAGGATTTTTGCATTACCAAGCCTAAGATTGCCGTTTTGGGTCTGAATCCACATGCCGGAGACAATGGAGTGATTGGTAAAGAAGATGATGAAGTACTTAAACCAGCCATCAAAAAAATGTTTGACAAAGGAATGATGGTCTTTGGACCTTATTCGGCAGACGGTTTTTTTGGCAGTGGCCATTATGAGAAATTTGATGGTATTTTAGCGGCTTACCACGATCAAGGTCTGATTCCGTTTAAAACCTTGTCTTTTGGTCATGGAGTCAATTATTCAGCTGGCTTACCTAAGGTAAGAACGTCACCCGATCATGGCACTGCTTTTGAAATTGCCGGAAAAGGTTTGGCTGACAATACCTCGTTCAAAGAAGCAGTTTATTTAGCTATAGACATTTATAATTCACGAAATGAACATGCTGAAATCACCAAAAAACCGCTAAAAATCCAAGAAAAGCAGTTATCAACAAAAAAAGGTGAATAAGTCTTTTGGATTTACGAATATTTTATATCTTTGCACTCCGTTTGCAGAATTCTGTAAATGAGGATAATTGAAGTTGAGATGAAAATAGAGAATGAATTTTTAATTCCTTTTATAGGATTAAAGTTGGGAAAGCATCCGTTTGAGTTTCAAATCAATAACAAGTTCTTTGATCGGTTTGATTATCACGAGTATGAAAATAGTGATATTAAAGTTGATGTGGTTGTAGATAAAAAGGCAACTCATTTAGAAATTAATTTCAAGCACAAAGGAACCGTTACGGTACCTTGCGATTTGACAACTGAAATCTTCGATTTACCCATTAAAGGTAAAATGAATTTAATTGTCAAATTTGGCGAAGAATTCAACAACGATAATGAAGAGATGCTGATACTGCCACACGGCGAATACCAAGTTGATATTGCACAATACATTTATGAAATGATTGTTTTGTCAGTGCCAACCAAAAGAGTTCATCCGGGTGTAAAAGATGGTACATTGCAATCGGAAGCACTAGATAAACTACATACTCTAAGCGTCAAATCGGTAAAAGAAGAAACCAAAGAAAATGATACAGACCCCAGATGGGACAAATTAAAACAACTATTAACGGATAAATAATATAGTAAAATGGCACATCCTAAGAGAAAAACCTCGAAAACAAGAAGAGATAAAAGAAGAACGCACTACAAAGCAACAGTAGCTCAAATTGCTACTTGCCCAGTAACAGGTGAAGCTCACTTATACCACAGAGCTTACTGGCACGAAGGAAAAATGTATTACAGAGGGCAGGTAGTTATTGATAAATCAGTAGCTGAAGCTTAATATTGGTAGTTACACTATACAAGACTCTCACTTTGGTGAGAGTTTTTTGTTTTTTATCATTTTTATGAAAAACGTAGCTATTTTTTTTGTAATTTCCACCACTTTTAAATTCATTAAAAAAGAACTTAAAACTACTCTATGAATTCAATTACTGCTGCAATTACTGCTGTGGGTGCTTACGTTCCCGACTTCGTTCTTTCCAACCAAGTTTTGGAGACTTTAGTGGACACCAATGACGAGTGGATAACAACCCGAACAGGTATTAAAGAACGCCGACTACTAAAGGAACAAGGGAAAGGAACTTCCTACTTAGCCATCAAAGCAGCCCAAGATTTAATTGCCAAACGCAACCTCAATCCAGCCGAAATAGACCTTGTAATTATGGCAACCACTACACCCGACATGTTGGTGGCCTCGACTGGAGTTTATGTTGCCTCACAAATTGGAGCGGTGAATGCCTTTGCTTACGATCTGCAAGCGGCTTGTTCGAGTTTCCTTTACGGAATGTCAACAGCGGCTGCATACATACAATCTGGAAGATACAAAAAAGTACTATTGATAGGAGCCGATAAAATGTCGTCAATTATAGATTACACCGATAGAGCTACTTGTATTATTTTTGGAGATGGCGCTGGTGCTGTACTTTTTGAACCCAACAACGAAGGATTAGGTTTGCAAGACGAATACCTACGTTCGGATGGAATCGGGAGAGAATACCTCAAAATCGATGCAGGTGGATCCATTCTTCCAGCTTCAAAAGAAACAGTTGAAAACAGACAACACTATGTTTTTCAAGATGGTAAAACCGTTTTCAAATACGCCGTTTCGGGGATGGCAGACGTAAGCGACAAAATTATGCAACGCAATAACCTTACTAAAGAAAATGTGGATTGGCTTATAGCTCACCAAGCCAACAAACGCATAATTGACGCTACTGCCGCTCGTATGGAACTCGACGAAGAAAAAGTTCTCGTTAACATCCACAAGTACGGAAATACCACTTCGGCAACTTTACCACTATTACTAAACGATTTCGAACACAAATTCAAAAAAGGAGATAACCTTATTTTTGCTGCTTTTGGCGGCGGATTTACATGGGGTTCCATCTACCTCAAATGGGCTTACGATAAACAATAAACGAACGATAACTAAAACAAATAATTATGGATTTAAAAGAAATTCAAAACCTAATCAAATTTGTATCCAATTCTGGAGTTGCTGAAGTGAAACTAGAAACAGGAGATATTAAAATCACGATCAGAACGACTCTTGAAGGAAATACACCCGATATAACCTACGTGCAACAAGCACCTATGCAACAAGCAATGCCTCAGATAGCAGCAGCACCCGTTGCGGCAACAGCTCCCGAGGCACCCGCTACACCTGCAGCACCCGCTGCTGACGATAGCGCTAAGTACATCACGATTAAGTCACCTATGATTGGTACGTTTTACCGCAAACCAGCACCAGACAAATCACCATTTGTTGAAGTAGGTTCATCGGTAGGAAAAGGCGATGTATTGTGCGTGGTTGAAGCCATGAAGTTATTCAACGAAATCGAATCAGAAGTGTCGGGCAAAATCGTAAAAATATTGGTAGACGATATGTCGCCAGTTGAATTTGACCAACCTTTATTCTTAGTTGACCCATCATAGTTATTTTAAATTTTAAATTTTGAATTATGAATTGTCTTCATTCTTCAAACCTATCATTTAAAATTTATAATTTATCATTTAAAATAATCAAAAGATGTTTAAAAAAATACTAATTGCCAACAGAGGAGAAATAGCACTGCGTGTTATTCGTACCTGTCGCGAAATGGGAATCAAAACGGTTGCCGTTTATTCTACTGCAGACGCCGAAAGTTTGCACGTAAAATTTGCCGATGAAGCGGTTTGTATTGGCCCACCGCCAAGCAACCTTTCTTATCTTAAAATGTCAAACATTATCGCAGCAGCCGAAATTACTAATGCCGATGCAATTCACCCTGGGTATGGTTTTCTTTCCGAAAATGCTAAATTTTCAAAAATTTGCCAAGAGCACGGAATCAAATTTATTGGTGCTTCCCCAGAAATGATTGATAAGATGGGAGACAAAGCTACTGCAAAAGCCACAATGAAAGAGGCTGGCGTACCTTGTGTTCCGGGTTCAGATGGGATTTTAGAATCGTTCGAACAAGCCAAAAAAGTAGCTAAAGAAATCGGCTATCCCGTTATGATGAAAGCTACAGCTGGTGGTGGAGGAAAAGGGATGCGTGCCATTTGGAAAGAAGATGAGCTTGAAAAAGCATGGGAAAGTGCACGTCAGGAAGCAGCAGCAGCCTTCGGAAACGATGGTATGTATATGGAAAAACTAATCGAAGAACCTCGACATATCGAAATTCAAGTGGTTGGTGATTCGTATGGTAAAGCTTGTCACTTATCAGAAAGAGATTGCTCGGTTCAACGCCGTCACCAAAAACTAACCGAAGAAACGCCATCGCCTTTTATGACCGATGATTTGCGTCAACGTATGGGTGAAGCTGCTGTTAAAGCCGCAGAATACATTCAGTATGAAGGCGCTGGAACGGTAGAATTTTTGGTAGACAAACACCGCAATTTCTACTTCATGGAAATGAATACACGTATCCAAGTAGAACACCCGATTACCGAACAAGTAATTGACTACGATTTGATTCGCGAACAAATATTGGTGGCTGCAGGTGTGCCGATTTCAGGTAAAAACTATTTGCCTCAATTGCACTCTATTGAATGCCGTATCAATGCCGAAGATCCGTACAATGATTTCCGTCCGTCACCGGGAAAAATCACCGTATTGCACGCGCCAGGCGGACATGGAGTACGTTTAGACACGCACGTTTACGCAGGCTACACGATTCCGCCCAATTACGACTCGATGATTGCCAAGTTGATTACTACAGCACAAACTCGCGAAGAAGCTATCAACAAAATGAAACGCGCACTCGACGAGTTTTACATCGAAGGCATCAAAACCACCATTCCATTCCACCGTCAATTGATGGATGAACCCGATTATGTGGCTGGAAATTACACTACCAAATTTATGGAAACCTTCAAAATGAAGGACGCCGAATAATAGAAACTGAATAAATTCTGATAAAAACCACTCTTTACAGGGTGGTTTTTTATTTCTAAGAAGTTTCCAAAACGGGTTAGATTTTTAAGAAATAATTTTGTCAGTTCAACGACTATTGGTTTTGTTAATTCTTACTTTTACAAAAGACCATTACTAACTAGCCCTGATGGTAGGAAATGCCATGCATGACGGACAGCAGGAAAAGGGAAACCAAGAACGCGCATACCATTCGCTTCAAACCAATCCTATTTTAAAACCCAACCTTACTAATTTATACCTGATAGGTTTTTAAAACCTGTCAGGTATGTAGCGTATGCTGAAATAGTTTAAAAAAAACCCGCTCAGAACTGAACGGGTTTTGTATATCAAACTAAAATTTGACTATGCTTCAAACGGAACTACAGAAACGTAAGACTTGTTGTCTCTTTTTTTCTGAAATACCACAACGCCATCTACTTTTGCGTGTAAGGTATGATCATTACCCATGTACACATTAGCACCTGGATTGTGTTTAGAACCTCTTTGTCTAACAATGATGTTACCTGCTATGGCAGCTTGACCACCATAAATTTTAACACCCAAACGTTTCGAGTGCGATTCTCTACCGTTTTTCGAACTTCCGACACCTTTCTTGTGAGCCATGATGTTTTGGTTTTATAAGTTAATACTCCAAATTAAACTGCTTTACCGCCGTTTAATTCGTCTTGTAATTTTTTCAATTCATCCATTTTGCCATCGGCAGCTAATTGTGCTTGTTGTGCCCAAGTAGTTGGATCTAAATGTTGTACTTTTGAAGGAGAAGCATCTAAAATAGCTTTTACTTCATCTGCACTGGCAGCAGCTAATTTAGCAAAAGTATCAATTCCAGCTTCTACCAAAGCTTCAGCCGCTTTTGGTCCGATACCTTCAATGATCACTAAATCGTCACCACCTTTTTTTGCTTTAGGCGCTTTAGGCGCTTTTTCTTCAACTGTTTCAACTAACTTCTCAGCTTTTGGAGCCTTAGCTTCAGCCTTAGGAGCTTCTACTTTTTCTGCTTTTGGAGCTGCTTTTTTAGCACCTGTTGCCACAATTCCTTCGATAAGGATTTGGGTCAAGTACTGACGGTGACCGTTTCTCTTTTTGTAACCTTTTCTTCTTTTCTTTTTGAAAACGATTACTTTGTCTCCTTTTA
>CAZAJH010000006.1:6624-19552 GCA_964485385.1 uncultured Flavobacterium sp. | reverse complement strand
GCTTAACGTAGGCCAATCCTTGTAGATTGTCTATCGGTTGGCTTACAGGAACGTCATTTACTTTGGTCAAAACGACTTGAGGTTTTGGAATAGCCAACATCAATGCTGGATCACCCAAGTAAAACACAACTCCTGTTGACGAATTATTATTGTTGGCTGCTTTTGCCAAACGAAGCGCTTCAGCAATGGAATGGTATTCGTTGGAATTGTAAGCAAACAGTATTTCGGCCAGTTTATCATTAAAAATTTCAGCATTAAACTGGCTTATCGAACGAATAGTAGTAATCATTGATATGGCTCCTCCAACAGGATTCCAATACGTGTATTCGCCCGCTGTCGGACGTAACGGATTGTCAAAACGAGAAAACTCGCAGGTAATTGTAATAAAAAGAGGGTAGCGGTATTGGTTAAAAAAACTCAACCCATCAAATTTATCCCAAATCCGTTCACCAGTCAAACCATCTTCACCGCCGTGGCCCAAATAATTGAAAACCAAAGCGCCCTTTTCAAAAGCATTACGAATGTCTTCTTTGGCTTGTGGATAGCGTTCGCCACCAGCAGATGTTTGTTGTTGGTAAGAATCCAACAGTATTTTTTTGTAATTGATAAATGGTTTTTGGGCGTGTATGATGTCTGTCAGATTGTTTTGACGTGATTGTAGGGATGAATCGCCTAATTTGTCTGAGTCATCCGAAATACAAACATAATTATTCCGCCAACTACCATATGACTTCAGGTCGTGGTATTCAATTACTTTTTTTACCATTTCATTGGCTTGTTGAACCGAAGATACAAGCATTCTTCCTACAGCAATATCGGCCGAACCATTAAATAGGTCTTCATTACCTTCATTGGGATCCATCATGCCAAAGTAATCATCAGAGGCAAAAGAAGTTTCTCCAGAGGTATAACTGTTTACGGCATGGAAAATAGGAACAATATTGGTGTTGTTGGTTATTCTTTCTTTAAAATCGAAGGAGGCATCCCCAAACAAATTCAAGTATTTCACTCGTTGCGATGGAGATGAAGCGTTGTCATAAACATACTTCACAAAATTACGAATGGCACCAATGTCTTGTTTGCCTGAGCCAAATTCTTGGTAAATAGCGTCTAGTGTTACTACTTTTACATTCAGTCCAGAATAATTTCGGTGGAAGTTGGCTAAAATTTCGGCCTGACTGTAAAAAATAAAAGGGGTAACAATGAGGTAATCGATATCTTGAAATTGGCCTTGACTGTTGAGAAAAATAGTGCCCTTAAGGTTCTGATTGAAAACGCGAGGCTGAGAATCAATTAAAGGAATGTACAAGTCGTTAAAATCGACAGCTAAGTATTTTTTGGCACTTCCAAGAGTAGATTTGAATGAAACACTCGGTTGGTTATTGTCAATTTTACTGGTGTTATATATATCAGTAATATCCCAAATCTGAGAAATCCCACTAGCATTACTAAATTGATATTCGGCAATGCCACTTGACGAAGCTGCGTTGTTATTTTGAAATCGAAACTGTTTCCCATAACCCGAAAGATTGCTTTTGGCACTGACAGCGATGTAGTCTAAATGTCCTTTCGATGTAGGAACGCCACCATTGTCAAAATTCAACTTAACACCAATCAGTTGATTGGCTGGAACAGTATAAAATCCGGTGTTGTGACTAGCTACTAAAGAGGAATTCAAGGTAACAATTCCCAGGTTTAGATTTGATTGTACTTGTCCATTGATAGTTGCCGTGAATTTAGTATCTACAAACGAATTTCCTCCAACATGAATCGTAATATTAGCTTGTGATGCAGGAACTATATTGGGAAACAAAAAGTTAAATTCTTGTTCGTTGTCAACATTAAAAGGTTCGCCAAACCAAACGCGTCCCAAACGTCCGATATTAGTCAAATCCACTTCATGAAATTGGTAATCATCAAAAGTAGTCAAAGTTTGTGTAGCATTTCCGGTGGGCTGAGGCATGATTTGCATGCGTTTTCCGTCTTGCCCTTCTACATTGATATAGTAATAGGATTTATCACTATACAAATTAAGGTGAGTTTTGTTTTCTTCACTCCAGTTGTCGGTTCCTTCGGCGTAAAATAGTACAAAATCTTGTGCATTAAAAATGTTGTCTTCCTCACCAACCACCTGGATAGCGTTTTCTTCTAAATCAAAAGGATAGGGAACATTATTACTCAAAGGAATCATTCTTCCTCCGTTTCCATAAATTTTTAGTTTTTTGGGGTTGAATGTATCAGGATTCAATCCCAATTGAGTTAAGAAATTTCGATCTATTATGTAAGCGCCAGATTTTTCTACGTAAAAACGGTACCAATTTCCTGAGCTTAACACCGAATTGGTTAGCGAAGAGGTATTGTTGGTGCTCATTAATCTAGCAGCAGAATCACTTTGGTATGAATAGGTAAACGAAGTTATTTTTTTAAATGAGTTCCCTTCTCTTAGCAATGGGCACAACGATAGGATGGCATAATATTGGTCTCTGGCAATGCAGTTTTTCAGCGTTGCAAATAAGGTAGTTGGTATTTTTGCTTTGTCGATAGCATTTAATTTATTCTCATCTATCAATTCGGATGTAACCGCTGTGATTTGCAAAGAACTTTCATTGACAAGACGGTTTTCTTTGAATTTCTTGACGTATCTCAATTCCTGAGTTCCTGGTATGTAGTTAAAATTTTCAGGATTGAATTGGGGTAAATTAACCGCATAATCTCCGTAAGGCACTTCTTTGTTTTCAGACCAATCAATAGTGATAGTTCCTGATTGTTGAGCCCAACTAAGTTCAGAAATAACAAGTAAAATTAAAATAGCAATTTTTTTCATTGAAGTAAAAACGTTCTTTTTTTTCAAATATTACAAAATAACAAAAAAAATAATTTAAACAGTACACAATAAAAAGTTAATGCCATCGTTTTTTCTAACGGATTCAATATTTTTTATAAAAATCTTGTGGATTAATATGAAATTACTATATTCGCCACAAATTTATTACCTACTAAGAGTATGAAAGTAAACAAAATTATGTCGATTAACATTATGCTTGCATTAGCATTAATGATTGGTGTTTCTAGCTGTAGTAAGAAGTCAAGTAATAAAAATTCTTCAAGAGCAACAGGCTGGAAAATTAATGACAAAAAGGGCGGTTTCCAATACGCTTCTAACTTCAAAAAACAAGAAACTGGTCCTGGTTTAGTGCTTGTTGAAGGAGGAACCTTTACCATGGGTAAAGTGGCAGACGACCCAATGCATGACTGGAACAACACCCCAAATCAACAACACGTTCAGTCATTTTACATGGATGAAACAGAAGTAACCAATTTAATGTACATGGAGTACCTTGATTGGTTGAAAAGAGTATTTCCTCCAGATGAAGAAAATTATAAAAACATCTACGAAGGAGCTTCTCCTGATACGTTAGTTTGGAGAAACCGTTTAGGGTACAATGAAACAATGACAAACAACTACCTCAGACATCCAGCTTACTCGGAGTATCCTGTAGTTGGTGTGAATTGGATTCAAGCTACTGAGTTCGCCAAATGGAGAACTGACCGTGTGAACGAATCTGTGTTGGAAAGAGAAGGGTTTTTGAAAAAAGATGCCAAAGTAGCCGATGTGAAAGCTGAATCTACTTTTAGTACTGAAACGTATCTTGCTGCTCCAACAAAAACGATGGGTGGAAATGAAGAAATCGTTCTTAAAGGAAGAAGAAATTCAAAAGCTGCTGGAAAAGGTGGAACTAAAAACTCAAAAGGGGAAGTTCAAGAACCTAAAAACATCTATGCACAAAGAACCTCAGGGCTTATTTTACCAGAGTACCGTTTGCCAACAGAGGCTGAGTGGGAGTACGCTGCAGCTGCTGATGTAGGGCAAAGAGAGTACAATATTTACAAAGGACAAAAGAAATACCCTTGGTCTGGTGGGTACACTCGTTCAAGCAAAAGAGCCATCAAGGGTGATCAATTGGCTAACTTTAAGCAAGGAAAAGGAGACTACGGCGGAATCGCAGGATGGTCTGATGATGGTGCCGATATTACCAATAAAGTGAAATCATATCCACCAAACGACTTTGGTTTGTATGATATGGCAGGTAACGTAGCAGAATGGGTTGCGGATGTTTACAGACCTATCGTAGACGATGAAGCTAATGACTTTAACTACTACAGAGGTAATGTTTATACTAAAAATAAAATAGGTGAAGACGGTAAAGTAGAGTTGGTTACAGCTGAAACACAAAAATACGATACATTGCCAAACGGTAAAGTAGTTGCAAGAAATTTCCCTGGTGAAATTGCTCGTATTCCTGTTGATGAAAACGAAACCTACCTAAGACAGAACTTTGATAAGAGTGACCACAGAAACTACCGTGATGGTGACAAACAATCAACTCGTTATTTCGATTTCGGAAGTTCAGATTCTGAAGATGGTGACAAATTAAAAGACGAGCAAAGAATGTACGATTCTCCAAAACACAATGTGTCAGTTGATAGTTTAGGAAACATGGCTCGTAAATACGACCGTTCAAGCAAAAGAACGACTTTGGTAAACGATGACGTGAGAGTTTACAAAGGCGGATCATGGAGAGATAGAGCGTATTGGTTGGATCCAGCTCAAAGAAGATACTTCCCTCAAGATATGGCTACCGATTACATTGGTTTTAGATGTGCCATGTCAAGAGTAGGTCCAAAATCTGATTCTAAGAAATCACCAAGAAACAAAAAAAGAAAATAATTATTCTTTCAATACCAACTAAAAGCCCTTTCATTAGGGCTTTTGTTTTTTAACAGCAACTGGAATATGACAATAAATCAACTACACGAAATATTTTTGACTTGTAGTGCAGTGTCTATTGATACTCGAAAAATTGTACCACAATCTCTTTTTGTAGCCATTAAAGGAGAACGTTTTGATGCGAATACCTTTGCGAAAGAAGCACTTGAAAAAGGGGCTTCTTATGTGATTATTGATGACAACTCGTACTACATCGATCATCGAACGATTTACGTCGAAAATAGCTTAATAGCCTTGCAAGAATTAGCCAGTTACCACCGAAACTACCTTAAATTGCCAATAATTGCACTAACGGGTAGTAACGGAAAAACAACTACAAAAGAGTTAATTCATTGTGTTTTGTCAAAAAAATACAAAGCAAAAGCAACCGTAGGAAATCTAAACAACCATATTGGTGTTCCGCTTACCTTGTTGTCTTTTTCTAAAGAAACTGAAATAGGTATTGTGGAGATGGGAGCGAATCACCAAAAAGAAATCGAATTTTTATGTGATATAGCTCAACCTGATTATGGTTATATTACCAATTTTGGTAAAGCACACTTAGAGGGTTTTGGTGGTGTAGATGGAGTGATTAAAGGCAAAAGCGAAATGTATACTTTTTTGAGGCAACACCACAAAACGGTTTTTGTGAATTTGGATGATACTATTCAAATGGATAAATCATCCGGAATCAAAACCATCGGATTCAGTCAAAAAGACAAAAATGCCGCTGTTTTTATAGCTCAGGTTGCAGCCAATCCATTAGTTACTGTTGCCTACAATCAAACAAAAATTCAATCGCATTTGATTGGTTTGTACAATGCCAATAACATCAACGCAGCGATAACAATAGGAAATCATTTTGGTGTTGCCGACGAACAAATTAAAGAGGCTATTGAAGGATATATCCCAGAAAATAACCGCTCGCAAATGTTGACAAAAAACACCAATGAGATTATTTTAGATGCTTACAATGCCAATCCAAGCAGCATGAAAGTAGCACTGGACAATTTTATCCAGTTGGAAAAATCCAATAAAGTGGTTATTATAGGCGATATGTTTGAATTAGGAGAAGAAAGCCAAAACGAACATCGAATTGTTGTTGCACAACTCGAAAAGGAAACGGCAATCGATTGTTTTTTTGTCGGTAATGATTTTTTTGCCAATCGTGTAGAACAACCCAATTTTCATTTTTATGCTACTTTTGACGACTTTGCTCACCAAATAAAGTCTTTGTCTTTTACCCACAAAATGATACTGATAAAAGGCTCCAGAGGCATGGCATTAGAACGAATATTAGATTTTATATAAAATTCGAATTTTTTCTCAGTAATAATCGCAATGCGTATCTATTTCTTCAATACTTTATTAGTACAAATTCTACGCAGTTCTTGAATTAATACTACATAAATTATTCGGATAGTGCGCTAAATTTGGTAAGTAAAACAACTTACTCATTATTGATTACTTGCCCCAAAAAAACCAATTAAGCTTTTTAAACAAATAATCAATTGTATTAATGGTAAGAAAAATTAGCAAAAGAAGGTTTTTTCACATATCACTTTTAACCTTAATCATTTTATTGCAATTTCTAGTGATGCTGTTTTGGTATTTTGAAAATACTAACGGTAATAAAATAGATCAGTTAAAAGAAGATTTGAACCAGTTGGATCAGGCAGAATCATTTGTCAATCAGTCTCAATCTTTGTTGTTGCAATCGCAGGTTTTGCACAAGAACTACCTCAATGAGCGAAATGAGGAGGCTTTAACGCATTATTTTGATACTATCAAAGCCCTTGTTAAGTCGGTTGACCACATCAATCTGTCACTGCAAAATACTTCGATAACCAATACGAGAAAGTTGGATAGTCTCAAGTCGAAGCTCAATCAAATTACAAAAAGTATATCGTATTTTGATAGAAACAACATCAACAATGCTTTGGTAAAAAACTTTGATTACAAAGGGATTTTGAAAACCATCAGACTGGATTCCATTGTAACACGTGATAAGTTTGCAAAAAAGAGTTTTTTTTCTAGGCTAATGGATGCCATTTCTGGAAAATCGAGCATTCAAAAAGAGAGAATTGAAGTCATTATTAGTTACGAATACCACAATCAATTGCAATCGGGTGAATTAAAATCCGAACTCGAGAAAATACTGCGGGATTCCGACAATTACTACAAAAGTCAATTCAAAGCACTAAACGATTCCTACACCAGTTCTGAAGGTGCCAATTCCAATTTCAATGATTTTAATGATACAGTTTTTCAGTCTATTTTAGCTCTGATCAACGATTACAATCAGTTGATTCATCCGCTCAAAGAAAAGTACAATTCCAACTTCGATTTGACCACAATCAGTCAACATAAACAAAGAAACTACTTGATTTTTGGACTAACACTTCTCATGTTTTTACTCTCACTAGTGGTTTTCCGTTTCACAATTTACGCTTTCGATTTAGAAAACAAATTGGTGGCCTCACAAGGTCAAATTCTGAAAAGTTTAGATTACAAAAATAAAATTATGGGAATGATTAGTCACGAGGTTCGTTCGCCATTAAATATAATTTCTCTCTACAGCAAAATGGTGTTGGCTAAAGTCAAAGATGGCGAAATGCGCGAAGTATTTCATTCTATTCAACACACCACATCGACATTGTTGCTACTCACCAATCAAATTTTGGATTATTCTAAAAACGAAAACCGAAAAATGGTACTCAACAAATCTCAGTTTTATCTCAAACAAGAATTAGATAAAATTCTCAAACCACTAGAGAAATTGTGTAATGAGAGTGATAATACGATGGAATGGACCAATACTATAAAAAGCGATTATCTGGTTTTTTCAGATGCAATCAAAATCAATCAGCTTTTTTATAATTTAGTGGGAAATGCTTTAAAATTTACTAAAGAAGGTCAAATAAAGGTGGCTACTTCGGTTACAGCAAATGAAGATGGTAAAATCAATTTTTATGTTACCGTTGCCGATACCGGAGTCGGAATTTCAAAAGAGGATATTAAAAATGTCTTTGAAGATTATTACCAAGGATCAAACGGAATAACCTCGATGGGAATTGGTTTAGGATTAAAATTGTGCCATGAAATAGTCACGTTGTTTGAAGGGCAAATTACCATTCAAAGTGAGTTGAATCAAGGCACTACAGTCTCTTTTATGCTTCCAATGGATTGCATAGACAATGAGTAATACTAATGTTAGCAGTAAAATATGTATACAGATAATAGAATTTCAGTTTTAATCGCAGACGATCACAGTATTGTAAGACAAGGAATGATAATGATGATAAAAGAGATAATTCTTGAAGTCAACATTTTTCAAGCGTCTACATTCAAGGAGACCTTGTCTGTTTTGCGAAAGAACAGAATTGATTTTATGATTTTAGATATTAGTTTCCCAGATGGAAATAGTTCGGCCATCATCAGTCAGATTAAAAGCCTGAACAAAGACATAAAAATTTTGATTTTTTCCGGATTGGATGAAGATGTATATGCTTTGCGTTATATCAATAGTGGAGCCAATGGTTACCTTAATAAACTAAGTTCTGAAGAAGAAATGCGCCACGCTATCCTGACTTTTCTTGAAGAAGGAAAATACGTGAGTCAAAGAATTAAGGATAAGATTTTAGACAATTACATGTCCAATACATCAATTAATCCACTCGACCAGTTGTCAAATAGAGAAATTGAAGTAGCTCGACTGATGGTACAAGGTTATGGTAATTTGGAAATTTCTAGTATGAAAAAGCTTCAAAAAACAACCATTAGTACTTTCAAAAAACGCATATACGAAAAATTAAATATTGATAACCTCGTGGCGCTAATTGGTATTATGAATGCCTATGATGAGGAAAGTAGTCCCAAATAAAACGCTTTCTTACCAAAAAACAGTATACAAAGCTGCCAGTACAGCCAGTACAACCATCATTCCAACAGTAAAGCTAGGCGACATTTTGAAAAGTGTTTGATCTACCTCAAGTCCGTTGGTCGAAATTCCCTTTTTGGTTTCATATTGACTGATACAATACATTCCAATAACGCAAATCAAAAACACAAATCCCATGCGATCAATAAACGGAATTTCATAAACGCCATTGGCATTCGGAATCGAAAAACCTATCGGCTCTAAAAAAGATAAGTCGATAAAAGCAGGCATTAATTTGAAAATAATTGATAAAATAAATCCGCCAATAGTGGCAAACAAAGCCGCATTGGAAGTGGTTTTTTTCCAAAAGAAACCCAACAAAAACATCGCAAATACACCCGGACTCACAAATCCAGTATATTCTTGAATGTATTGAAAACCGCCTTTTTTGTCAATACCTAAAAAAGGAGCCACCAAAACAGCAATGAGCATCGCAATTACAATGGTCGTTTTCCCCACATGGACTAACTTTTTTTCACTAGCATCTGTATTCAATTTGGTTTTATAAATGTCTAATGTAAAAATGGTAGCGATGCTATTGGCTTTTCCTGCCAAAGAAGCTACAATGGCAGCCGTCAGTGCAGCAAATGATAATCCTTTTAAACCAACAGGCAATAAATTCAGCAAAACAGGATACGCTCTATCTGGATTTACCGTGCCGTCTTGCAACATTTCGGTTTGAAAAGAGCCGTTTTGATACAATACAAAAGCAGCAATTCCCGGAAGCACAACAATGACTGGCATGAGTAACTTTAAAAAAGCAGCAAACAAGATTCCACTGCGAGCGGTTTTCAAATCGGCGCCCAATGCTCTTTGGGTAATGTATTGGTTACAACCCCAATAATTCAGATTAATGATTAGCATCCCGCCAATCAAAACCGAAAGTCCTGGCAAATCCATGTAATTTGGGTTGGATTGATCAAAAATCATATGAAAATGATCACCAGCTTTTTCGCGCATCAAGTTGAATCCACTAATAACGCCTTCCGAACCAAATTCGGTGGCCACCAAACTCAAGGCCAAATACGTAGTTACTAATCCACCTAAAATCAAAAAAAACACCTGAATGACATCGGTATAACCAATTACTTTCATACCTCCCAACGTAATCATCACTGCAAAAAAGGCTAAGAAAATCATGCATAGCGTGATATTTAATCCCGAGATACTACTGATGGCCAACGCACCCAAATACAATATCGAAGTCAGGTTGACCAATACATACAGCAGCAACCAAAAAACCGCCATAATCATAGCCACATTACCGTTGTAGCGTTGGTTTAAAAACTGCGGCATAGTAAATATTTTGTTCTTCAAATAAACGGGCATAAAAAATACAGCTACAATTACCAAGGTCGCGGCTGCCATCCATTCGTAAGTAGCAATAGCCAATCCCATTTTGAAACCACTTCCGCTCATTCCGATGAATTGCTCGGCGCTAATGTTACTGGCTATCAATGATGCTCCAATGGCCCACCATGTCAGCGAACCTTCGGCCAAGAAATAATCGTTGCTATTGCTTTCGGTTTTCTTTTTTCGGTTGTAAATCCATAATCCGTACCCTACAATGATGATAAAGTACAGGAAGAAAACAATGTAGTCGTTGGTGGCTAATGTTTGCATATTAGTGGTTTTTAGTTTTGTAATGAATGTTGGGCAAATGGCGTAAAATAGCAGCACTTTGTTCTGGTGTACTATCGCGTTGGGCTTCACCAAGCATTTCGTAACCCACCATGAATTTTTTTACCGAAGCACTGCGCAATAAAGGTGGATAAAAATGCATGTGAAAATGCCACTCAGGATGCGCTACACGATCAGTTGGTGCTTGATGAATTCCAGCCGAATAAGGGAAAGAAGTTTCAAATAAATTATCGTATTTGACCGTGATGGTTTTGATGATTTCGGCAAAAGCATAGCGTTCTTCAGATGACATGGCGATGATGGTTCCAAAATGACGTTTGCTAATAATCATGGTTTCATAAGGCCAAGTCGCCCAAAATGGTACCACAACAGCAAAATGTTCGTTTTCACAAACGAGACGTTCTTGCTTTTTTAATTCCATTTCCAAATAGTCTTGTAGTAAGCTTTTTTTGTTTTTGTCAAAGTAGGAACGAAGGTTTTTTTGTGTACGTTCTACTTGGGTGGGCAATGAAGATTGCGCCCAAATTTGTCCGTGTGGATGCGGATTGCTACATCCCATAATGCTGCCTTTATTTTCAAAAATTTGTACGTAATTGATGAAGTCATAATTGCCCAATTCGATGTATTGCTCGGCCCAAGTGTAAACTACTTTTTGAATAGCTTCCACGTTCATTTCGGCTAAGGTCAAAGCGTGATTGGGTGAAAAACAAACTACTTTATTAATGCCTCGCTCTGGTTTTTGTTGGAATAAAGGGTTGTCTTCTTTTTCAAAAAAAATGTCATCTTTGAGCAAAGCGGAATAATCGTTTTCAAAAACGTAACAGTCGGTATAATCGTCGTTTTTAATACCATTGGCACGAACATTTCCCGCACACAAATAGCAATTGGGATCGTGCTGCGGACGATGTTCCTCCACCACGGTTTCGTTTTGACCTTGCCACGGACGCTTGGCGCGATGCGGCGAAACCAATATCCATTCATCCAAAAGCGGATTGTAACGGCGGTGTGGATGTTCGTGGTTATTGAAGTTTTTCATTTTACTTTTTTCCAATTCAACTAATTAGACCTTACGGGTTTTGCAAACTTGTTAGGCATTCTATACTGTGTTGTGCCTTTGGCAATTTTAATTTTGTAGGCTTTCAATTCGATATTGAATTCTTTTAGGTACAATTTCGATATTTTCTCAATGACTTCGTTTTCGCTTCCCTTTTTGACCAAGTTGATCGAACATCCACCAAATCCGCCACCCATCATGCGAGCACCGAGTACTGATTTTTCGAATTGTGCAGATCGAACGAGAAAGTCTAACTCGTCGCAACTCACTTCATACTCTTCCGAAAGGCCTTTGTGCGTGAGCGACATGAGTTTGCCCAAACTTCTAAAATTGGCTTGTTCCAGAGCTTTTACAGCTTCCTCCACACGCTGGATTTCGTTGACCACAAAAAGACAACGTTTGTATCCGATTTCGCCTAATTCGGCTTTCAAATCCACCACCATTTTTTGGGAACAATTTCTAAAACTAGTCACTTCTGGAAAATGTTTTTTGATGATGGCCAATCCTTCTTCTACTTCTTTTCTTCTGTCATTGTAACCTGAAGTTAAATGCGTGTGTTTGACATTGCTATCCAATAAAAGTAAGGAATATGCTTTAAATTCGGCTTGGTGATACTGATGTTCCAATGAAGTACAATCGAGTTGAATAACCTGGTTTTTTTTGCCAAATACCGAAGCAAATTGATCCATGATGCCACAATTGACGCCAGCAAATGTATGTTCTGCTTGTTGACCAATAGTAGCAATTTCCTTGCGGGATAAACCCAAATTATACAATTTACTGACTGCATAAGCGATACCACATTCCAATGCCGCCGAAGAAGATAATCCAGCGCCCATTGGAATAGTGCTGCTGAACACTACATTTATTCCTTGTGTGAATGGTTTGATGGCTTTGAGTTGGTGTAAAACCCCAAGAATGTAATTGACCCACATTTTATCAATGGGTTTCAGGTCGGAGTTTAAATCAAAGGTGTAGTTGTCACTTAAATCTTTTGCGATGATAGTACATTGAGAAGTCTCGTTTTTGGAAACCGCAAAACAGATGTATTTGTTGATGGCGGCTGGTAATACAAAACCATCGTTGTAATCAACGTGCTCGCCAATGATATTGATTCTTCCAGGTGAAAGAAAAATCGCATCGGGTGTTGTTTGAAACAATTGTTCAAAAAGGGTTTGGGTATCGTGAATTAATTTTTTCTTCATTTGGAATGTAATACTACTTTTTAAAAAGTTTGAGTTCTATAATGATGGATATGCGCGTTAGGGATTACTTCACCATGTGTTTATTTTTTATTTGTGTTCAGTGAATGCTTCGCATTTAAAGTGAAAATCCTGACTTTGCGAGCTGCTGTTATTTTTGAGATTGCCACGTTTCTTCAAGCTCGCAATGACAGATTGCAACGGAAAGCCCGACCTGTCATTGCGAAGCACGAAGCAAACAGGAACGCCCAAATCGTAATTCTACTGATTGACATTTAAATTGAGTTTTGCTGCGTTGAGTCCGTTGGCTTTGGCTTCCAAAA
>CAZAJH010000006.1:0-6524 GCA_964485385.1 uncultured Flavobacterium sp. | reverse complement strand
TCATTTCCACATTGAAAGCGCGTCCGGTTGTTTCTATTTTAGTTTTAATTTCTCGTCCTTTTTTATAGCCAACGGCTTCTAGTGTACCTGGTTCGTAGGTTACATTCCATTGCAAATGGCTGTTGCGTGGCATTATTTTTTTACCCAAACTTTTTCCGTTTAAAAACAATTCCACTTCGTCGCAGTTGGAATTCACCCAAACATCAATGGGTTTGCCTATTTTTTCGGGCCAATTCCAATGCGGAGAAATGTGTAAAACGTCTTCGTTTGTCCACCAACTTTGGTAGTAATAGTAGATGTTTTTTGGGAAACCACAAACGTCTAAAATGCCAAAATGCGAATTGATATTTGGCCACTTGTAAGGCGTGGGTTCGCCACGATAGTCAAATCCGGTCCAAACGTAACCGCCCAGCCAATAGTTGTTTTCAGCGGCTAATTTCCACCAATCTTCAGCCTTACTTGCCCACCACGGATGCGTAATGTCTTGGTCGGGTACATAGGCGCGGATTTCGTCTTTTTCATAAATGCCTCGCGTGGTTACGGTGCTTCCCATTTCGGTTCCTAAAACGGGCTGGTTGGGATGATCGCGATGGTAATCGGCTACAGCAAATTGACGGTAATTGAAGCCACGAATCGGAATCACTTCGTTGACGCCTTTAAAATCATTGCCCATATCGGCGGCATACGTACTCGTTCGTGTGGGGTCTAAATTGCGTTGAATAGCAAGAAGCGTTTGAGCAATTCGTTTCCCATAGTCATTACCTTGGATGTTTTGCTCTTCGTTGCCAATTGACCATAAAAACACCGAGGGATGGTTGCGGTCGCGAAGTATCAACCGTTTAAATTGATCCACATATTCTGGACTACTATTGAGTAATCGTTGTTCATCTAAAACCAACATTCCTAAACTGTCACAAGCCTCCAATAGCTCGGGAGTAGGCGCGTTGTGGCTGCTACGGTACGAGTTGGAACCCATTTTTTTGAGTAATTTAATGCGGTAATATTGCATGTAGTCGGGTAGTGCACTCCCAATTCCAGCGTGGTCTTGATGGTTGTTGGTGCCTTGGATTTTAAGGTGTTTTCCATTTAAAAAGAAACCTTCAGTAGCGTCAAATTTAACGGTTCGAATTCCGAAACGGGTTTTGGTTTGATGAACGATTTCATTTCCTGATTTTACCACTGAAATTACGCGATACAAATACGGATCTTCTAGTGACCAAAGACGAATATTGGCAAGATTCAATTTATTTTTAACCGTTTCATTTTTATGAATGCCCAAGGATAGTTTTTGCTCTGAGGTTTGAGCGATTACTTTTCCGTTTCTGTCGGTGATATAAGAATAAACGGAACAATTAGCGTTTTTGAGATGGTTGTTTTGAATGGTAGTTTCAATAGTAACTGATGCATTTTTGCCGTTTACTTCTGAATGGACGAAAAGGCCGCCTTGCGGAATATGAATTTTATCAGTAATGTTGAGCCAAACGTGTCGGTAAATGCCTGCGCCTTCGTAAAACCAACCTTCTGCTTGCGTGGCATCTACTCGAATAACGAGTACATTGTTACCTTCAAAGTTGATGTAATCTGAAACATCGTAAGAGTTGCCTACATACCCGCTAAAGTTGGTGCCGACATAAAACCCGTTGAGCCAAATGGCTGCATTGCGATAGATGCCGTCAAATTGGAGTTCGAAGCGTTTGTCGCTTTTCGATTTTTCTACGGTAAAATGTTTTCTATACCATCCAATGCTGGTTTCAGGATACGGACCACCAATGGGTTTGTAACCGTGCGAATCCATTTCGTGTGTAGATGATTTTACAAAAGGAAGTTCTACCACCCAGTCGTGAGGCACGTTTATTTTACGCCAAGTGGTATCGATATATTTCGGATTAACTACAGTTGTTTCATACACGTTGGATTTGTGGTGCAACAACTTGTTGCTGTAATCAAAATCTTTTTCAGGATTGGATGCGTGGCCAAAGTGGAATCGCCAATCTTCATCGAGGTTGATTTTTTCTTGCGCATTTCCCAACCATCCCAGAAAAAGGGTAAGGAGGAAAATACTATTACAGATGATTTTTCTCATAAATGAACGGTGTTGTTATTCTTTAAATGCATCCAAAGCTGGTGATGGTTTTCCGTCGGGCAACCAAGCGCTCAAAGCATATTGGCTCCAGCTGCGCGCTCCTTGAGGTTCCCAATACAAAATGCCAATACCTTTGTTGTTGGGCACGTTTTTTACTGCTTTGATAGTGGCAGCTAAAAGTTCGTAGGTATTTTGAATTTTATCGTCTTCACCACCTACTTCTACTATCATGACTTCTTTGTTGTAGCGTTGTGCCATGTCATTTAGGTTGAATTGCAGGTCGGCTATGGTTTCCGAGTAATCTTTTTTAATCCAATACGGATAATAGGAAAGACCAATCACATCATAACGCACTTTTTGAGCCGTCGCATGATCAAAGAAAGTACGAAATTTGGCATTGTTGTTGCCTTCGTCCACATGCACTATAACTTTGATGTTTTGATCAACGGCTTTAACTGCATCATAACCTTTGTTGAGTAATTGACCAAGTTGTATCCAATTTTCAGTACTTCCATCAGGCCAAAGCATTCCACCTGGAATTTCATTGCCAATTTGAACCCATTCGGGCGTGACACCTGCTTTTTTTAAACTATTAATCACATCAAATGTGTGGTTGTATACATCACTCAGTAATTCAGTAAAAGTATGGTTTTTCCATGCGGCAGGTTTATTTTGTTTGGAAGGATCAGCCCACGAGTCACTGTAATGGAAGTCGATCATCACACGCATTCCCATTTTTTGAGCACGTAAAGCCATGGTAATGGTTTCTTCTTTACTACAATGTCCACTAGCTTTATCGTTGTTGGGATTGACAAAAACGCGCAGTCGGATGCTATTCATACCATAATCTTTGAGTAATTGCAGACAGTCTTTTTTGTTTCCGTTTGAATCATAAAACGTATAGCCAGTAGCTTCCATTTGAGGTAACCAACTAACATCAGCGCCTTTGGCAAAGGTATTTTTTTGCGAGCTAGCGCAAGAGCTTAAGAAGAGTACAATAGCAAAAAAGAAAAAGTTTTTCATCATTAATTTGGACTAAAAGCCTCCATTACGGGAAGCGAGTTATTATTAAAGTCCCATAATGCTTGATTTTCAAATGGAGAACCGTTGGTTGATTGAGGTCCGCGGAAAGCCACCCATTCGCCACCCCAATAGCAAAAGCCTTGACCATAAATCGATTGTTTTAATGCATTTTTGATAGCCATGAGAAAACTTCGTTGACCCGAATTGGAAGCGGGAAAGCCCGGAACAAGTTGATCTTCCAACCCTACAATATTATTGGTCCAATCGTTCCAACTCAATGTAAACGGGTAGGCCGTTTCTGCAATTAAGACCTTTTTGTTGTGGGTTTGTCCCAATGAATTGATCGTATTGGTAACATCTGATAAAATTTTTCCGTGCCAAACGGGATAGTACGATAAGCCGATGTAATCGTAATTGATGGTACTCATTTTGTTGAAGAACCATGTGGCACCCGAACCAATTCCGGCGTAATGCAGCATGATTTTGGTAGTAGGTGATTGGGTGCGAATGGTATTACTGATTGATGAAAGCAATTGCAAGCATTGGGCTTCGTTATTGATTAAATGCCCTTGCGGCCAAAGCAAACCACTATTAATTTCGTTTCCAATTTGGATGATATCAGGTTGGATTTCTGTTAAAATAGATGACGTATAGCTGTTTGCTGCGGTTTTTAAGTCGTTAAATGACAAACTGCTCCATTCGTTTGGAGTTGTTTGTGCACCCGGATCGGCCCAGGTATCGGAGTAGTGAACGCTTAGCCACACTTTTAAACCCGCTTGACGCGCTCGTAGGGCTAGCGCTTTTACTTCGTTGAAAGTCGATTGATTGTCGGTTGGGTTTTTCCACAAGCGAATGCGAACCGCGTTACAGCCTGCGTTTTTGAGTGTTATAAGTGGGTTTTGAGCCACGCCATTGTGTTTGTATGTAGTTCCTTCACTTTCAATCAATGGGATAAATGAAATGTCCGTTGCTCTGATAAAAGTATCTTCTGGAGTAGGCTCAATTAGTTGTGCTTCATCGTTTTTAGAACAAGAAGCCAAAATGGTTAGCACAAGTAGTAGTGAAGGGATGAGGTTTAATTTTTTCATTTTAATACAATTCAAATTTAAAAGTTGTGAAGTGTTGGTAGGTTTCGTTCTTTCTTACAATAGCATTCGGAAAATGGACATGATTGGGAGCGTTGGGGTAATTTTGTGCTTCAAAGCAAATGCCACTAGTGTTGTGGTAATTGGCGTTTTCTTTTCCTTTGATTGTGTCAAAGCAATTTCCGCCAACATAGACATGAATGGCGGGTTGATCGGTGTAAACCGACATTTTTAATTTATTTTTCAAACTGTACAATTGTACTTTGGCTTTGGGTGAATTTTCAATTACAAAGGTGTTGTCAATTTGTGATGGACATTTTTTTGGCGAAGAAAAATCATATAAGTGGTTTTTTAAATCAATAAATTTTCCAGTGGGAATGTTTTCAGTATTGACCTCTAAAATAGCTTTAGAGTCGATGCAGACTTCTTGATTTTCAATGCTTTCCTTATGACCATCTAGGTTGAAATAACTGTGTTGTGTCAAATTAATTATTGTGTCCTCCGTTGAGTTAGCCGTCATTTTTACCTTTATTTCATTATCATCTGTAATAGAATAGGTAATTTGAGTAGTAACTTCACCAGGGAAATTTTCCTCACAATCAGCACTCACATACTGTAAAGTAATCGAATTGATTGACTGTTCAATTACTTCCCAGAAGGCATGACTAAAGCCGTTTTTTCCACCGTGTAATTGGTGTTGGTTGTGGTTTTTGGAAAGTTGGATTTCACGGTTATTTAAAACGAATTGGGCTTCATTGATTCGTCCTGCAAAGCGACCAACAAGGGCTCCCATATACGGAGCATTTGGTAAATCGAAAGAGTTAATGTAATCGTCCAACGACTCAAAGCCCAACACAACATCTGTTTTTTGGGTTAATGAAGTCGGAATTTTTAGGGATTGAATGGTAGCGCCATAATTCAAAACAGTCATTTCGATACCATTCAAATTGGTCAGAGTATAACAAGAAACAGTTTTCCCATTAGGATGCTCTCCGAATGATTTGATAATTTTATCCTTTTCTAAATGTGAAAAATGATTGTTTTGCATGTGATTTTTGTCAATCTGATACCAAAAGTAGCGATTTAATTCTTGCAACCATACCAGTACCTACCAGTTTTGTTGTATCTTGCCACCAGTTAATTTGTTTTGATATGAAAATTATAACTATTGATGCTGGCTCAGCCATTCCTAAATACAGGCAAATTGTCCTTTCGGTTGAGGTAGCCATTGCTGAAAGTCGATTAAAACGAGGCGACAAACTACCATCGGTAAACAAAATTAGTTTGGAGTTTTCTATTTCACGAGATACGGTTTTGTTGGCCTACGATGAACTCAAAAAAAGAGGGATCATTTATGCTATATTGGGAAAAGGGTATTATGTAAAAAGTGTTGAATTTAGTTTTGAGCAACGCTATTTTCTGCTTTTTGATGAGTTGAATAGTTTTAAAGAAGATATTTATACATCATTTTTGGAGACGGTCAAAAACAAGGCGCAAATTGATATTTTCTTTCATCATTTTAACCCCAAGATGTTTCAAAAGCTCATCAATGAAAGTAACGGTAATTATTCGAAATACATTATCATGCCAACCAATTTGGTCGAGGCTGCAGCTCTAATTAAAACATTGCCTTCTAACGATGTATATATTTTGGATCAGACCAATCAGGAGTTGCGTGATTTTCCGTCTGTACATCAAAATTTTGTGAAAGACATATACCATGCGCTGGTTGAAGCTAAACCGTTGTTGGATAAATACCAAAAATTGATTTTGATTTTTCCGGGTTTTCGGGAACCCTTGGGAATGAAAATTGGATTTGAAAAATTTGTGGCGGATTATTCCTTTCCATTTGAAATTAGTACTGCGTTTGCGGAACGCACTATTGAAAAAGGAGAAGTGTATGTAATTCCAGACGACCGTGATTTGGTGAAAGTAATTGAACAATCAAAAGGGCAAATGTTGCAATTAGGACAGGATTTTGGTATTATTTCGTACAACGAAACGCCTTTGAAAAAAATAGTTGAAAACGGTATAACAACGATTTCTACCGATTTTAAAGCGATGGGAAAATTATTGGCCAATATGATTTTGGAAAACAAAAAAGAACAGATTGAAAACGAGAATCGGTTGATTTTGAGGAAGTCGTTGTGAAAGTGTAAGTTCTTTTTTATCAAAAGAATACGTTTTCTTTGAACTGTAAAAAGTTGTAATCTAGCCCTGATTACTTCGTCAGTTCGCTTCGCTCGTGTTAAGCTACATACTCCCATGGACAAAAACAAGGGCTTTTTTCCGTAGTTTTTGCCAATCGGAGATAGAGCGGAAATCAGGGCGAT